>JAGBFZ010000073.1 GCA_018110855.1 Oscillospiraceae bacterium | reverse complement strand
CTGTTTTCTCATTCGGCGGCTGCTTTTACTTTTCATAAAGGAGTTTCAACAATGAAAAAGCTGCTATTTGTATATAATCCCCATTCAGGTAAGGGGCAGATAAACGGTCATCTTGCCGAGATAATTGACATTTTCACCAAGGGAGGATATGATGTCACCGCTCACCCCACTCAGGCTCAGAATGACGCTTTTTTTACCGTTAAAAATCAAGGCGGAGAATATGATCTGATAGTATGCAGCGGCGGTGACGGCACCACCAATGAAACCATCAAGGGCATCATGAGCGGCGGTCATCATGTTCCTGTGGGAACGATCCCCGCAGGAACCATAAACGATTTTGCTTCCAGTCTCGGTATCCCCAAATATATGCCGGATGCCGCCCGACTGATCGTACAGGGAACCCCCGAGTTTGTGGATGTTGGAGCATTCAATGACAGGTACTTCACCTATGTTGCCGCATTCGGGGTATTTACCGAGGTGAGCTATGCAACAGATCAGCAGCTAAAAAATTCCATCGGCGCTCTTGCATACCTTATCGGCGCAATGAAGGAGGCTGCTCAAAAGGCTGACCTCAGCAAGAAATATACCCTGACAATTGAATGCGGCGATACAATTGTAACCGATGATTTCATTTACGGAATGGTTGCAAATTCCCTTTCTGTAGGCGGCATAAAGGGTCTTGCAGGCAAAAATATCCGAATGAACGACGGACTTTTTGAAGGGCTTTTCATAAAAAAGCCCGCAACGATAATTGAGCTGAATCAGATACTCTCAGCCCTTATTAAGCATGAATTTGACTCTCCCTTTATCTATTATTTCAAATCATCGGAATTTCATCTCACCGCTCATGACGATATCCCATGGACATTAGACGGCGAATACGGCGGTAATTCCCCCGATATCAGCCTTTGCTCACTTCATAATGTGCTGAAAATCATGGTGGACAAATCAAAATGTCTGGGCCTTGAGGATATCCCATCAGAATAATTACTCCATATTATTTGCATCATAAAAAAATTTTCAGGAGCGTATATATGACTTTAGAAGAATACAATCGTTTAAAAGCCGAGATCGAATATCACATGGATCTTTACTATAACAAAGACACCTCGGAGATCTCTGATTTTGAATATGACCAAATGATGACACGTCTCAAGGAAGCGGAAAAGGAACACCCCGAATGGATAACTCCCGATTCCCCTTCTCAGAAAGTAGGCGGTGCTGCTGTTTCTCAGGGTTCGGGAAAGATCAGGCACAATGTACCCATGCTTTCCATAAACGATGTTTTTACACTTGAAGATGTAACTGCATGGGTCGAAAAGGTCAAGGCTGTTCACCCTGATGCGAAATTCTCGGTTGAGCATAAGATAGACGGACTTAGCATGAGCGTAAGAATGAAGCCTGTGACTGACAAAAAAACAGGCAGGTCCGTACTCAAACTTTACATGGCTGAAAGCCGCGGAACAGGTCTTGAAGGAGATGACTGCCTCGCCAACGCTCTTATGATAGATGATGTTAAGCAGGAGATCGACCTGCCCTATGATTATCTTGAGCTCAGAGGCGAGGTCTATATGACCCGGGAAACCTTTGAGAAATACAATGAAGCACAGGAAGCGGCGGGAAAAAAACTTGCAGCAAATCCCCGAAACCTTGCGGCAGGTACACTCCGTCTGCTGGATTCCAGCCTTCTGAAGGAACGCAAACTTAATATGTTTGTGTTTAATGTTCAGGCAGGTCCCGATGAATTAACGGAAAGTCACTGCAAGGGTTTAGATATTCTTGCCAATGCAGGCGTTAAATGCGTTTACCACAAGCTTTGCTCTACAACAGAGGAGATACTTGAAACAATAAAAGAAATAGGTGAAAGCCGCTCCGTTCTGCCTTATGATATTGATGGTGCAGTTATAAAGATAGACCAGATCAGATATCGTGATGAATTTCCCGCAGGTTCAAAATATTCGTCAGGGCATATTGCTTACAAATACCCGCCTGAGACAAAGGTAGTCGTTATGGACGATATCATTGTTGATGTGGGAAGGACGGGAAAGCTCACCTTTATCGGCTGTGTTTCTGACAAGGAAACAGGCAAGCCTGCCCGTTTATGCGGCACAAGCGTATCAAGAGTAACTCTTCATAATCAGGACTACATCAACAGCATGAAGATCGGAATCGGCGGAAGCTATAAGCTATTTAAAAGCGGAGAGATCATTCCGAAGCTTGACGGCTGTGTTGATGAACCTCCTTCTGTTTTTGTTTCTCCTGCAAATTGTCCTGTATGCGGTGAGCCGTTGACACATGAAGATGATACCGCTGATTTCTACTGTATCAATCCTTCCTGTAAGGCACAGCTTTCAAGAACTATCTCTTATTTTGCTTCTGTCAACTGCATGAAAATCGACGGTCTTGGAGACAAGATAATTGACGCACTTATAGAAAATGATTATCTGAACAGCTATGCAGACCTTTACAAGCTAAAGAATCATAGAGCTGAGCTTATTGAAAAGGGAATTATCGGCAAAGAAAAAAATACCGACAAGGTACTTGCAGCAATTGAGAGATCCAAAGACAATGAAGCAGTCAGATTACTGACTGCACTCGGTATTCAGAATGTGGGATTATCCACCTCCCGTGAGCTGATGAAGCATTTTGACTGCATAAATGATATTGCCGAAGCATCTGTTGAGGCACTTGTTGAGATCAATGATGTGGGCGAAACTACCGCTTCATTCATACATGACTTTTTCAATAACAGCAAAAACCGTCAGATCCTTAATGAGCTTTCAGACTGCGGTGTAAATATGAAAAACACAGCAGCTGATGATGCGACTGAAAAGCTGAAGGGCATGACGATCGTTGTTACGGGAACACTGCCAACGCTGGGCAGAAAAGAGATCGAAGAGCTTATTGTTAAAAACGGAGGCAAATCCTCGGGAAGTGTCAGCAAAAAAACGAGCTTTGTTGTCGCAGGAGAGGCTGCGGGTTCAAAGCTCGCAAAGGCAAATGAGCTGAATATTAAAGTAATTACCGAAGAGGATTTTCTGAAAATGCTTTCATAAGCAAAGCTTTTGACAGATAAAAGCCTGCCGACAAGCTGAATTCCATTTTTATGGTATTTTGGCTTGTCGGCTTTTTATGCTATTATACTTTTTGGCAGGCTCCGTATCAGCTTTGCTCCGGGGAGAAAATTATTTTTGCGCAAAAAGCATCGAATATGTTGATATAAAATATATAATATGATATAATTATAGGGTATATTTTTTATAAACTTGGAAGGAGCTATCATGGAAAAATCAAGCGGACGCAATTCATTTACAGGGTCGATCGGATTTGTGCTTGCCGCAGCAGGAAGTGCTGTGGGTCTGGGAAATATATGGAGATTTCCATATCTTGCCGCAAAGGACGGCGGAGGTCTTTTTCTGGTAATTTACATAATCCTTGCACTTACTTTCGGTTTTACTCTGCTGACCACCGAAATTGCCATAGGCCGCAAGACCAAGCAAAGCCCGCTAACGGCATACGGACAGATAAAAAAAGGCTGGAAGGGGCTTGGCATTCTATCCTGCCTTGTTCCGATCATCATTCTGCCGTATTACTGCGTAATAGGCGGCTGGGTACTGAAATATTTCCTTGTATTTCTGACAGGCGGCGGAACTGAAGCGGCAGCAGACGGTTATTTCACGGGATATATCGGAGATCCCGCACAGCCTGTCATACTGATGATAATTTTCCTGCTGCTTGTTGCTTTTATAGTTTTCCGAGGCGTTAACAAGGGGATCGAATCATCGTCAAAGCTGATAATGCCCCTGCTTCTGATACTTGTCGTAGCTATCTCTGTTTTCTCGCTGACGATCAGCTTCACCGACGCTGAAGGAATTACCCGCACAGGCATTGACGGACTAAAGGTGTACCTGATACCCGATTTTGAGGGAATGACTGTCAAGAAATTCTTTTCTGTGCTGCTTGATGCCATGGGTCAGCTCTTTTTCAGCCTGAGTGTTGCTATGGGAATTATGATAACCTATGGCTCATATGTGAGCGATGACGCTAATCTTGTGAAATCTATAAATCAGATTGAAATATTTGATACAGTGGTCGCTTTTCTTGCAGGAGTTATGATAATCCCCTCTGTATTCACATTTATGGGAAGCGAAGGTATGGAGGCATCGGGACCCAGCCTGATGTTCATCTCTCTTCCCAAGGTATTTTCTGCAATGGGCAGCATCGGAAACGGTATCGGCTGTCTTTTCTTTGCAATGGTGCTTTTTGCGGCGCTGACCAGCGCAGTGTCTGTCATGGAAGCGATTGTTTCCTGCTTTATGGACAGATTCGGCATGAGCAGAGCCAAAGCCTCCATAATTGAGACGGTGATATCCCTTGCAGCAGGCGTTATAGTTTGTCTCGGCTACAATATTATGTATTTTGACGTTGTTCTGCCAAACGGCTCTCATGCGCAGATACTTGATATCATGGACTACATAAGCAACAACTGCCTTATGCCGCTGGTAGCTATCGGAACCTGCATCCTTATCGGCTGGATAGCCAAGCCCCAGATCGTTATTGATGAAGCTGAAAAAACAGGCTGCAAATTCACCCGCCGCAGATTATATATCGTAATGATAAAATATATCGCTCCTGTTATGCTGGTTATTCTTCTGCTGAAATCTCTCGGAATACTTACAGTTATATGAGCTATAAATCAGAATGATACTCAGTTATCCTTGAAAAATAGTTCTCTTTTTTAAGATACTGCTGATATTTTTTAGGAGTATAGCCTGTACATTCCTTGAAATCCTTGATAAAATGTGCCTGATCGAAATACCCCAGAGCGGCGGCAATATCGGTCAGGCGCTTATTTTCCGAATGTATCATATTAAGCACCGACTGAAACCTGATTATTTTTGCAAACTGCTTCGGACTCATTGCTATCTCGCTTCTGAAGCACTGATTAAGATATCTGGGAGAGTAGCCTGTGTCATCGGCAAGCGCCTGCACAGATAAATTACCCTTTGCACGAAAGATTAAATTCATTGAGTGCCTTACTATCAGATTGCTTTTGTCCATGGGACGTATCCTGCGGAAGATCGACATATATGACCGCATAAACGCCTCCGACTGCTCTTTAAGATTTTTTGCACTGAAAATATTTGAAAGCATTTTTTCATCGCTAATAAGCTCCCTGAAGGGTATCTGATTTCCTATGAGCCGTGACATTGCGTTTTCTCCGAGTATGGGATTGAAGCCCGGGAGAAATCTTACGCAGAAATATTCCGTGTCCTTTTCAAATCGGACTTCTTCTGCTTTCAAAACCGTTCCGCACACATATGCATAGGGTTCGTCGGAATATCTGAATATCATATCAACGCTGCCGTCGGGTACTGCTGTTACCACAGCGCTTTTCGCCCTGAACCTGAAAAAGCAGACAATGCCGTATTTGTCTACTATTGCTTTTTCGCAATTCTCCATGGCTGTGACAAAAAAGGGCTGTATCGTATTGAAATATGTTAGCTCCTCCATTGGTTATCTCCCTCCCGATATGATATAATTATACCATATTATTCCGAATAATACTATACCTTAAATTCAAACACCGCTGCATATCTTTCCGATCGCAGCGGTGTTTTGATATCATTATGACGCAGATGTTACTTCTGATTTTTTATGTGCAGCCTGATAAAGATCGTTTTCCATAGCCATTACCTCCTTGACGGGATATGGCTTGAACAGGGGTCTTTTTATCTTTGTCTTTGTCCAGATAACGGCATAGACGGAAAGCACTGCAAAGACTATCACAAAAATTGTGTATATCTGCTTTTTCACATCGGGATTCGGGTCGATGTTCCAGATCATGAACGCATTTCCGATAACGCCGATAATGGGTATTACAGGGCCTAAGGGCAGCTTGAAGGTTCTCGGTGCCTTCGGCATACGCTTTCTCATTACCATTACGTCCAGATGGAGAATGATGTAGGAGAATATCCAGAAGGTACAGCCCGTAAGAATAAGGAAGGTGAGCTGATCGCTGGTTGAAAGTCCTGTTGCATTTATTATCATCATTGCAGCCGCAACAAGAAGAAGTCCAACATAGGGAGTTCCTCTCTTATTTTTCTTCAGGAAAACAGAGGGAAGAAGGTCGATCTTTGCCATACCGCAGCATATCTGGGAAATGGAGAACATTGCAGTGTTTACCGTGGATATTACCGCAAGGAGAGATACTATAGTCATCCATACGGTTCCCAGCTTTCCGCAGAGCATTGTACCGTAGAGAATATGGGGAACAGTGCTGCTGCCAAGCTCTTCCCATGGAGTGTAGTGTGAGAAGCCTATGGTTACAAATATCTGCATTACAAGTATTGCAAGCAGGCTTATTACCATTCCGAGAGGAACGTTTCTTCTTGCGTTCTTTACCTGAGTGGAAATGGGTACTACAAATTCAGCTCCGATAAACAGGAAAAATGCAAGACCGAGCAGGGAGAACATATCAGCAGGATTGCTTGAGAGAACGGCGGGCTGTTCAATGACTTCGCCCGTACCGATTTTCAGCGTTCCCATTATTCCCATTATGGTCAGTGAGCCTATCAGTCCGTATGCAACTACATTCTGTATCTTTGCAAACATATCAACGCCGAACATATTCAGCACCGCAAGGATAAGTATCAGCAGAATGGAATACACCGTTCCCGAAATGGGTACACTTTCAAAAACACTGCTCATTGTGTTTCCGAACATTGCGACCTCGGAGCTGCCCATAATTGTCTGACAGGTAAGATATCCGCCTACATTCACGACTATTGAGACAAAGGGTCCGAAGCTCGCAAGGGTGTACTGTGCCATTCCGCCCGACAGATTGGGCATGAGGGCATTCAGCTCGCATATGGAAAGTGCTGTCAGGATATTGAAAAGACAGGCTACTATCATAGTGATTATAAAGGTGTTTCCAAGAGCTGCCGCTCCCTGTCCGATGGACAAAAGGCAGCTTGTGGCGATTATCAGACCCACGCCCGTTGCCACCGCACTGGCAAGTCCTAATTTTTTATCCATAAATATTCCACCTTTACATTATAAGGATTCAAAACTCAAATTGATCAAAGCTCTCCTTCAACAACGGCTTCAACGCCTTCTTCTCCTGTACGGATACGGATAGCGTTTGTTATTTCAGATACGAATATTTTTCCGTCTCCTATATGTCCTGTGTAAAGCTCCTTCTTTACAAATTCAAGAAGCGAATCAAGCTCGTTCTCAGGAACAACCATCATTACAAGCTCCTTGGGAAGAAGGCTTATCTCCCGTCTTTTGCCCTCCACCTCATACTCGGGAGTTCCGTACTGTACACCGCAGCCAAGCACCTGATTAACGGTCATTCCGCTGATGTGAAATTTTCCGAGAGCTTCCTTGAGCGGCTCCACCTTTGACATACTTGTGATTATTTCGACCCTGAGCAATTTCATAAATAACACTCCTTAATTATTATTTTGCAGCGAATCTGTCATACCTGAGTGCGGAAAGATCAACTGCGGTTTCCTCGTCCGTCGCAAGCTGAGAAAGAACAAGTCCCACTGCGGGAGATATTCCGAAGCCATGTCCTGTGAATCCGCAGGCAAGGATAAGTCCGGGACATTCATCCACCTTGCTTATTACGGGAACATGATCTGCGCAGGAATCCATCCAGCCCGCCCATGTTCTTACTACCTTTATTCCTTCAAGGGACGGGAAATAATGCATTATTCCACGACAAGCTGCGGAGGCGGCAATACTTGAGGAAACAGGCTTTCCTGGCTTTGCATACGGCTCAAGCCCCGAATTAAGTCCGAATACGAATGAGCCGTGATCTGTCTGATGACCGTAGAAATCGGCGTCGGCAGTTCCAAGCATCTGCCAGAACATGGGAGCAACTGCTTCGGTAACAAGCGTTTCAAGCAGCACGGGCTGCATGGGAACGTCAATGCCGACGGTATTTGCAATCGCTCTGCTTTCAAAGCCTGCCGCAAGGATTATCCTGTCCGCTTCGTAAACATTTCCCGAAGCAGCAACAGCCTGTCTTACAGCGCCCTTGTGTTTTCTAAGCTCAATGATCCTTTCATCGGAAATAAAATGTGCGCCAAGTCTGCGTGCAGCTTTGTAATAGCCCATTGTTGCGGTAAGAGGATTTGCATGACCGTCTGTGGGACACCAGCTTGCGCAGGTTACTGCTTCGGAAAGATATGGATTTATCTCCCTTGCCTCTTTTCCGTCTATCATTCTAACATCAAGACCGCATTTTACGGCGCGGTCTGTGAGTCCCTCAAGTATCTGCCTGTGTTTCTCGGTGCTGCCAAGACGAAGATTTCCCTGCTGATGGTATTCAACGTCAGTATCCAGCATTTCCGAAAGATATGGCCATATATTCTTTATTGCATACATTACGAGAGGAAGCTCTCTCGGGTCACGTCCCGACTGACGGACGCCGCCGCCGTTTCTTACCGAGCCGCCATTTCCGATGTTGGAGCTTGCTTCAATAACAGTTACTTTAACTCCCTTTTTTGCAAGGTTGTAAGCGGCTGCGCATCCGATAATACCGCTGCCTATGATAAGTACATCAGAATTCATTTATGCGTCCTCCTTATCCTTTGCAAGTATTCTCATTTCAATGGGACGCATAGGTGCACGTCCTGTTGCAGGCTCAAGCTCGTTGGGTCTTACGCCCAGCTCACGGGATACTATGGCTTTTACAAGCTTTGTGCAGGTCTGTCCCTGACAAAGTCCCATGCCTGTTCTCAGATATCTTCTTATTTCGGTGAGAGTGAACATTCCGTCATGCACCGCACGTCTTATCTCTCCCTTGGTTATCTCCTCGCAGCGGCAGACGATCATATCATCATCGGGCTGGGGGATAAATTCGCCTATATCTCTGCTTCTGTCGTTCATCACTTAACTGCCTCCTTAAAGAATCTTGCCTTCATTGCGTATTCCTTGGGAACCTTCATTGTAAGAAGATGGGTATGGTCAAATGCCTTTGCGCTTCTGACATTTACCACCTCTGCCTCGCAGACGGGTTCTCCGCTTCGGCTCAGAGCCACGCCCTTCGTTCCTTTTTCGGGAAGGGGGAGAAATTCATACGGGAGAGTGATCTCCGCTGTTCCGTCGCCGCAGTCCTCGTTTACAAGGAATATTGCCTGTCCCGAACAGCTTGCCACGCACATTCCGCAGCCTGTGCATTTCTTTTCGGGGTCGATGGCGGGAAGTGCGGTAATATTGCTGCCTATCCTGATGCAGTGCTTGGGACAAGCATCCTGACAAGGATTGCAGGGAATATTCTGGGTACATTCAATAACGGGATGAACGCCTGTATTATGTGTAACTCCCGGGAAACGCTCTATTTCCTCGTCAGCTACATAGCCTTTTTTGAGGAGATTCTGAGATATCTCAACACCCTCATCTGTTTCGGTTATCATTTTGCCTCTCATGCCGGGAGCGAACATTCCCTGACGGAGACCGTCAAGTGCTGCGTCCTGCTTTGCGACCTCTGCTTCACATTCCTCGGACGTGATAAAGCCCAGCTTTGCCGCTGCTGCAATTCCTGCGATGCGTCCTTCTATCATTGCGCTGGAGGCTTCTTCGATTCCCGAAACATCTCCCGCCGCGTAAATTCCCGAAATAGATGTCTCGCCGTATTTATCGACTGTGGGAACAAAGCCTGCCTTTGCAGGATCATCAACCATTGCACAGCCAGCCATATCCGCAAGCTTTGACATGGGTGAAAGTCCTACGGCAAGACAGATGGTATCCACATCGAAATGCTTCTCGGTTCCTGGAATGACCTGCCAGTTTTTATCAACCTCACCGATAACGACTCCTGTAACATATTCATCGCCCTCTGCCTTAACAATTGTATGGGAAAGATAAAAAGGAACTCCGCAGCGTGCCACCTTTGCCGCATGAACGCCATAGCCGCCTACTCTGGGAGCCGCATCTGCAAGTGCAACTACCTCGCAGCCTGCCTGCATAAGCTGGAAGCTGACTACAAGTCCAACATTTCCCGAGCCAAGCATAAGAACCCTTTTTCCGGGGAGAGTTCCGTGTAGATTCATCATTGTCTGTGCCGCTCCTGCGCCTATAACACCGGGAAGCGTCCAGCCGGGGAATGTGACCATATTCTCGCTTGCGCCTGTTGCTATAAGAACGGTATCGCCCTTGACGTGCTCAACGTGGTCTTCTATTTTTACGGTAACTTCCTTTTCGGCAAACAGTCCGATAACTATTGCATTAAGAACTACTTCAACGCCCAGAGCATTTGCTTCGGAAAGAAGTTCTTCGCCAATATGAAAGCCTCTTATCTTTGCCTTATGCTCCTTTGAACCGAAGAATTTATGTATCTGCTTGAAAAGCTGTCCGCCGGGCTTTGCATTTTCGTCATATACAACGACCTTCATCCCTCTCTTTGCCGCCTCGATAGCAGCGGAAAGACCCGCAGGACCTGCGCCTATGATTATCATGTCATATCTTTTCATTTCTGCTCGCCTCCCCTTTCCGCTGTTACGCCGTACTGCGTCCTGACGTCCATTCCCTCTTCAAGAGGGGTTATGCAGGTGCGCACATTCGGCTGACCATTTACCACCATTACGCAGTCTGTGCAGCGTCCGATGGCGCAGAAAATTCCTCTCGGCTTGTGCTGCTTTTTGGTGTAGCGATGAACCATTACGCCTGCATTTTTCAGTGCAATTGCAATAGGCTCGCCCTCACAGCCCTGAAGCTCTCTGCCGTCAAAGGTGAAGGAAACCGTTCTTCCCTTTTCGTATTGTCCCAGTATCGGGTGTTCTTCGATTCTCATTGAAATGTCCTCCCTGAAATAATTCTCCCTTTATATCAAACCATCTGAGGTGTTTTCCAAAGATTAAGCTTAGTGCCGATCCCCTTCGCAAGAGCGTTTCTGTATACTATTGTGCCCCACGCAACGTCCTCAACAGGCATTCCGCCGATGGAGTATACGATTATCTCCTTTTCATCACGATGAACGGGGATCGTTCCCATCAGGATATCGCCCAGATCGTCGATCCTGTCCCTGCTCATTTTTCCTTCGGCAATAAGATCCATTACTCTTACTGCGGGAATGGGAACCGTATGATATGCATTGGGCTTCATTTCCTCTTCCCATGCTTCATAAAGCATGATATTGTCGGTAACAGTTCTTGCGCGGTTTATTATAAAATCATCATCAAACCTGAGAGCCGCTGTGGAGCTGATAAGCGCACCGGGCTTTATCCATTCTTCCTTTATGTACGGATAAAGTGCGGGATCGCCCGTCGGAGTTGATGTGCTTGCGGAAACAATATCCGAATCACGGACAGCCTCCTCTATGGTATCAACGGCGTAAATATTCTTTACGCTTGGATATTCGGTTTTTGCGTGTTCAATAAATGCTTCAAGAGAAGCCTTTCCTCTGCCCTTGACCTTTATGGTCTCAATATCGGGACGAACAGCCATTATAGCTGCAAGAGCGGTCTTGCTCATAACGCCGGGACCGATAACGCCCACAACCTTGGAATCGGGCTTTGAAAGGTGCTTATAGCCAACTCCGGGAACTGCGCCTGTTCTGTATGCCGAAAGAATATTTGCGGACATATATGCAAGGGGTGCGCCTGTGTCCTTATCGTTTAAGGTGAGCATGAGAATTGATCGGGGAAGTCCCTTTTCCTTATTTTCAACGTTTGAACCGTACCACTTCATGCCTGCCATATCGAATTTGCCGCCCAGATATGCGGGCATTGCCATAAAGCGTCTGTCCGGACCATCAACAGGCATTTCGGGAAATGGTGAGGATTCGGGGAACATTACCATGCAGCCGTGAGAGTTTCCGTTTGCTCCTCCCGTTCGGTAATTTCCGACCTTCATCAGCTTGAACATTTCTTCCATTGCGTCTATACAGCCTGCCATGTCCTTCACGCCTGCTGCTATCATGTCCTCCTCGTTAAGATACAGAAAATCAACACTCGGATAGCTCATAACACTACTTCCTCTCAAAATAGAAAAATAATTCTCCAAAGAGGTAATTACCGATTTTTGATGTATCCCCCTTTGTTCACATTCATTATATCACTGATTATCCCCAAATAATTGTAAATATCGGAATTAAAATGCAGTTTATTTTTAATTTTATTTCATTATTATTTATTTTTTTGCTATTACTTCTTTTCCTGTACACAAATATTAAATAGAATAAAAATGCTCTGTCCTCCCGAAACGGAAGAACAGAGCGAAAGTGAATTATCTTTATTTTCATGTAATTATCTTGTATTGAAGCTTCATAATAATTATCCGCTTAACGTGAGCGTCAAGCAGCTCATCGGTAATCACGCCGTCGTTATAAGCCGAAAGCAGGTCGGAATATGCCGTCTGTGGCTCGGAAACACAGAGCATATCGTTATCCGCAAGGATCGCCTGAACATAAACAGACTGCTCAGAGGAATATTTTTTCGCAGCGTCCATGCCAAGATCGTCGGTAATAACAACTCCGTCAAACCTCAGCTTGTCCCGCAGAACCTCATGGATAACGGGAGATAAGGACGCAGGAACATCAGCCTCGATCATATCATAAATTGTGTGACCCACCATTATTGCAGGGGTTTTGCTTGTATCAGCAGTAATTCCCGCTTCAAAGGGAACAAAATCACGATTATAGAACTCGTAAAGCTCCCTTGAGTCGTGAGCTGAATCCTTATGGGTATCGGTGTTCTCGCCGTACCCGGGGAAATGCTTTATACATGAAGCAAGCCCGTTATCCCCTGCTGTTTTGACCATTACAGCCACGCCCTCAGCTGTTCCCTCGGGTCCTTGACCCATTGTTCGGGGATAGATGTAGCTTGACTGATCGGAGGATATATCAGCAACGGGAGCAAGATTCAGATTCAGACCCATCGAGGTGAGAAGCTTCGCCTTTTCGGCGGAATCCATTTCAAGAAGCTCCTTGCCTCCTCGGCTAAAAAGCAGCTGGGGCGATGAAAACGGCTCATCCCTGTACTGAGAGTATGCGCTCACTCTAACCACCGTTCCGCCTTCCTCGTCAACCGCAAAAAATGGTTGGATCTTTGCCGCCTCAGCAATTTCGGCAGTCAGCTGTGAGATACCCTCGGGATCGTTGTTTTTGAAATCATCTCCGTAAAGAGTGTAGCCGCCGTACTGATATTCTGCCATATCATTCACAGGGTCTGAGGACATTCTTGCAAGAATAAGCTGACCGATCTTTTCCTCGGAAGTCATTTCGGAAATAAGTTCATCTGCCTTTTTGCTAAGCTCTTCCCGACGCTTCTTTTCTGCCTTTGCCGCTTTTTCCTCCTCGGTCTCATACTTTGTTTCCGTGCGGGCGGCTTCCTCGTTAATGGCTTCAATATCCCCGATAGTTCCGTTGACAGCGGGAGCATTTTTACCGATATTAGCGTCATGCTCGATATAATTATCCAGCGACTCGGATATGGAAGAGCAGCCGCCGAAAATAAGCATTGCCGCTGCTGCTGAGAGAATTTGTTTTATTTTCAAAGCAATCATTTCCTTAACTTAATTTGATACACTAATTATAACCGTTTTCAGCGGTAATGTCAAGTTTTGGGGAAATAATAAAACTCGCCTCCGAAAAATCGGAGACGAGATATATCATGCTTTCTTCTTTACTTTCGGCTTTTCCGAATTAACAACAGTCGGAGCAGCCTTTTCCGTAACACAGGCTTCGGTCACGATAACCTTGGAAATTCCCTCCTCCGAAGGAACGCTGAACATTGTATCCTGAAGGATACCTTCAACGATAGCACGGAGACCTCTTGCACCCGTTTTCTGCTTGATAGCTTCTGCCGCAATGGCTGTCAGAGCCTTTTCCTCAAATTCAAGCTCAATGCCGTCAAGCTCGAAGAGACGCTTATACTGCTTAACAAGCGCATTCTTCGGGTCGGTCAGTATCCTTACAAGAGCTGCCTCGTCAAGCTCGTCCAGAACTGTGATAACAGGAAGTCTGCCAACAAGCTCGGGAACCATTCCGAATTTCACAAGATCCTGAGGAGTTACGTCCTTGAAGATATTTTTCTCCTTTTCGGCTCTGCTCTTTATATCTGCGCCAAAGCCCAGAGTTGAGGAATCCTTGCGCTTTTTAATGGTCTGTTCAAGACCGTCAAACGCTCCGCCGCAGATAAAGAGGATATTTTTGGTATTGACCTGTATGCATTCCTGATTAGGGTGCTTTCTTCCGCCGTTGGGGGGGACGTTGGAAACGGTGCCCTCAACGATCTTCAGAAGAGCCTGCTGAACGCCCTCGCCGCTTACATCACGGGTAATAGATGTATTTTCAGACTTTCTTGCAATCTTATCGATCTCGTCGATATAGATGATTCCACGTTCTGCAGCTTCAACATCATATTCCGCAGCCTGAAGCAGTCTGACAAGAACATTTTCAACATCATCGCCCACATAGCCTGCCTCGGTGAGGGTGGTTGCGTCTGCAATGGCAAAGGGAACGTCAAGAATCTTTGCAAGCGTTGAGGCAATGAGAGTCTTTCCGACACCTGTGG
>JAGBFZ010000072.1 GCA_018110855.1 Oscillospiraceae bacterium | reverse complement strand
CTTGATTGGACGTATTCTATCCACCGTCTTTATCCATAGAACAATTGGTTATTAGTATAACGTGATGTTAGAAACCGACCGCTCAAGGTGGAAACTTGGGCGGTCGGTTCTTCTGTATTGTTTCAAATCACAAAGCGTCCTTTAAGCTCTTGACAAATTCGCCAACAGCCTTTGGGGAATCCGCACCATTTTGCTCCATAATGCGGACAATTGCACTGCCCACGATAACTCCGTCACAGTAGGCGGACATTTTTTTTGCCTGCTCGGGGCTTGAGATCCCGAAGCCCACACAGCAGGGGCATTTTGCATTTTCCTTGATGATACCGAAAAATTCGTCAAAATCCGTTTTAAATTCGGAGCGCACTCCCGTTACGCCGTTTGAGGAAACGCAGTAAAGGAAGCCCTCGGAATCTGCGGCGATACGCTTGATCCTGTCATGGGAAGCGGGGGAGACGAGATTTATATTATGCACGCCGTATTCTCTTGCCGCAGGGAGTATCTCCTCTCTCTCTTCATAGGGCATATCGGGAACAATTACCCCGTCAACGCCCTTTTCCTTGCAAAGAGAGAAAAATTTTTCAACACCGTAAACGAAAATGGTATTCAGATACATCATCAGTATCAGGGGTTTGTCGGTCTCTTTGCGTATCTCGTCCACAGCTTCAAATATCCTGTCAAGGGTGGTGCCGCCGTTCAGCGAACGCAGTGAGGACTTCAGAATTGTAACGCCCTCGGCAATGGGGTCTGAAAAGGGAACGCCCAGCTCGATTATGTCCGCACCCTTGTCAAACATCTCAAGGGCGGTCTTTACGGTGGTGTCCATATCGGGGTCTCCTGCGGTGATAAAGGTGATAAGCGCCTTTTTTTCCTGTGCTTTAAGCTCCCCGAAGCATTTATCTATACGGTTCATAGTAAGTCCTGCCTTTCTTATGAGTTTTCGATGTTATGACCTCTGTAGCGGGCAACGGAATATACGTCCTTGTCGCCTCGTCCCGAGAGATTGATGACTATTATCTGATCCTTGCTCATTGTCGGTGCTATCTTCATTGCTGCGGAAACTGCATGAGCAGACTCGATTGCAGGGATAATTCCCTCAGTCTTCGAGAGATATTCAAAGGCGCAGACTGCCTCTTCATCTGTAACGGGAACATATTCCGCTCTGCCTGTTTTCCATAAGTTTGCGTGCTCGGGGCCGATTCCGGGGTAGTCAAGACCTGCGGAAATGGAATAAACGGGAGCTATCTGACCGAATTTATCCTGCAAAAACATGGACTTCATTCCGTGGAAAATTCCCACGCTGCCGCAGGAAAGAGTAGCGGCGGTATCGGCAGTGTTTATTCCTCTGCCTGCCGCTTCTGCACCCACCAGCCTTACGGAGGTGTCGGGGATAAAGTCATAGAAAGCACCCATGGCATTGGAGCCGCCGCCTACGCAGGCTACCACGCAGTCGGGCAGCCTTCCCTCACGCTCCATAAGCTCCGCTTTTATTTCCTCGCCAACTATCTTCTGGAAATCTCTTACCATTTCGGGATAGGGGTGGGGTCCCATTACAGAGCCGATGCAGTAGAAGGTAGTTTCGATATTTGTACACCAGTCTCTCATTGCTTCGTTGATGGCGTCCTTGAGGGTGCAGGTGCCGCTGCTGACGGGAACCACCTTTGCTCCCAGAAGCTCCATGCGGTAAACATTCAGAGACTGTCTCTTCGTATCCTCCTCGCCCATGTATACACAGCACTCAAGTCCCATAAGGGCGCATACCGTTGCGGTGGCAACGCCGTGCTGACCTGCTCCCGTTTCCGCAATAATGCGCTTTTTGCCCATGCGCTTTGCAAGGAGTATCTGTCCGAGAACATTGTTTATCTTGTGTGCGCCTGTGTGATTCAAATCCTCACGCTTGATATACACCTTTGCGCCGCCCAGATCCTCTGTCATGTGCTTTGCATAGTAGAGCATGGAGGGTCGGTTTGCATAATCTCTGTAAAGAGCTGTCAGCTCCGCCTTGAAATCGGGATCGTCCTTGTATTTGTCATATGCCGCCTCAAGCTCGTGTACGGCGTTCATTACGGTCTCGGGAACGTACTGTCCGCCGAATTCTCCGAATCTTCCAACCTTATTCATATCTGTATTCCTTTCTGCGTTAGTTTTCGGTATAGCTCTGTTATCCTGCGTATCTTTTCCCTGTCCTTTACTCTGTCCGTTTCAACGGAACCCGACAGGTCAATATTCGGGGATATTTTCAGAGCCGCCGCTATATTATCCTCGCCTATTCCTCCCGCAAGAAAATAGGGGAGAGAAATGTCCGTATTTTGTATAATGTTCCAGTCTGCCGTAACGCCCGTGCCGCCAACCGTATTTTTTACAAAGCTGTCAAGCAGTAGCATATCGCAGCCAAGCTCCTCACCGCGGTATATATCCTCCGAGGAACGCACCCGAACAGCTTTCCATATTTCGCAGATGCCTTCAAGGGAGCGGATATATTCCCTGTCCTCGTTTCCATGAAGCTGTATCACATCAAGTCCGAGCCTTTCTGCGGCAGCTTTGACATTATCCGCAGGCTCGTTTACGAATACCCCCACCTTTTTGATCCGCTTGTCGAGCTTTTTCGACAGCTCTGCGGCAGTATCCATATCCACCGTCCGTTTGAATCCCGATGTAAGTATCATTCCGATGAAGTCGGGGAGATAGTAGTTTACTATCAGCACATCCTCATGCCGTCTTATTCCGCAGAGCTTTATCATACGCCCTCCCGAAGAGACTTCATACATTCGGAAATGCCATCGGTACCGCTTCTCATAAGAGTTTCACCGATAAGCACACCGTCTGCTCCCCATGAACGGGCTGACTTCATATTTTCGTTGTTCTTTATCCCGCTTTCGCACACAAGGAGCGCTCCTTCGGGGATAAGCCCTGCAAGGCGCTTTGTGTTTTCTATATCCACCTCAAAGGTTTTCAGATTTCTGTTGTTCACCCCGATGATATCGCAGCCCATTCTCACAAGCCGAAGCACCTCTTCGTCATCGTGAGCCTCGCAGAGAACATCAAGTCCAAGAGAATGAGCAAGCTCGTAAAGAGGCTTGAATTCTTCATCGCTGAGCAGTGCGGCTATGAGCAGAACGGCGTCCGCACCCACAGCCTTTGCCTCATATATCTGATACTCGTCAAATATGAAGTCTTTTCTGAGAATTGGAATATTCACATTCTTTCTGATATTGGCAAGATATTTCGTGGAGCCTTGGAAATAATGCTCCTCGGTTAGGCAGGATATTGCCTTTGCTCCTGCTTTTTCGTATTCAATGGCAATTTTTACGGGGTCAAAATCGGGCTGGATAAGCCCTTTTGATGGTGATGCCTTCTTGACCTCGGCTATGACCGACAGCCCATCTTCAGCAATGGCATTTTTAAAGCTGTGAACGGGGAAAACGGCTTCGGCTGCCCGTTTTTTCATTTCATGCAGGGGGACAGCCGCCTTTTCCCTTTCAAGCTGGATTTTCCTTTTTGCTGCTATTTCATCAAGTATCATATCAAACCTCGTTGGTAAATGCTTTCATTTCGTTGAATTTCGAAAGTGCTTTTCCGCTGTCTATCATTTCAGCGGCAAGCCTTACGCCCTCGGCTATATCCTTTGCGCCGCCTGCGCAGTAAATTGCACAGCCTGCGTTCAAAAGAACGGTGTTTCTCTTTGCACCCTTGTCATTTCCGCTTAGAATATCGAGAGTTATCTGAGCGTTTTCTGCGGGTGTGCCGCCCTTTAAGTCCTCGGGTGAGCAGTATTCAAAGCCGTAATCGTGGGGGGCGATGTCATATTCCGATATCTTTCCATCCTTGACCTCGCAGACATGAGTAAGCCCTGTCATGGTTATCTCGTCAAGTCCGTCGCTGCCGTTAACAACCATTGCACCCTTTATGCCAAGCCTGATAAGTACATTTGCCATAAGGGAAGCAAGCTTTTTGTCATATATTCCGAGAACGATATAATCCGCAAGGGCGGGGTTTGTAAGGGGACCTAAGATATTGAAAAATGTGCGGCAGCCTATCTCTTTGCGGACGGGAGCCACAAATCTCATTGCCCCATGGAACACCTGCGCAAAGAGGAATGCAACTCCTGTTTTCTCAAGGCACTTTGCTGCATTTTCGGGGGAGAGCCTGAT
>JAGBFZ010000071.1 GCA_018110855.1 Oscillospiraceae bacterium | reverse complement strand
CGCTCAATGTCGTTGGAGTCCATTACTCTGTCCTCGACCTCCTGATTTTCTCTGGAAGCGCCGCCCTGCTTGAGCATTTCGTCAACGAGGGTGGTCTTTCCGTGGTCAACATGGGCAATGATTGCAATGTTTCGCAGATCGTTTCTTACCATAAGGATTTTCCTTTCATTTTAAGAAATCTTTTTGTAAAAAAATATATAAATTGTATGGATATTATGCCCGATAATATTGAACTCTTGCGTGATTTTCTATAAAACCCATACAAATCCGTCTTTGCATAAAAAAGCCTTGCAGGAAAAACCTGCAAGGCAATTTACTGGTGGAAGAGGGTGGATTCGAACCACCGAAGCCGAAGCAACAGATTTACAGTCTGCCCCCTTTGGCCACTCGGGAACTCTTCCATAATGGAGCTGGTGGACGGACTTGAACCCCCGACCTGCTGATTACAAATCAGCTGCTCTACCAACTGAGCTACACCAGCTTGAGAACCTCATGCTCTCTCAAGCGACTATTAAAGTATATCACAGGGCACGAAAAATGTCAAGAGCTTTTGCGAGTTTTTACAATTTGTTCAAAAATATTGCTGATATAGGCTTTGCTGCGTTGTTATCATATGGTTTATGAATACTGCGGCAGGCGCAGACATACTATATTATATAGAATTTTTAAGCTGCGGAGGACTTTTAATATGACTAATGAAAAATTTCCCGCCGAGCTGCGGATATATCATGCGGAAGCACCCAAGGAACGTCCCCAAAAAAGACACAAGCTCAAAGGCTCAGCCATATTCTGCGCAGGGGGGATATTTCTCCTTGCCCTGTGGAGCTATCCCGAGGAGCTTGCAATACCTGCGGCGGAAATGATAAAAACAGGAGCGTGCGGTATTTCCCGATTCTCGGCAAATATCGAGCAGCTCACATGGAGCGGTATACGGGAGCTTTTTGATTCTCCGAACATAGCGGAAGCCGGCAAGGAGCCGAATAATCCGTCCCGGCCTGCCAATACTATTATAGATACCAAAAAGATAAGCGAGGAGGATGCGCTTATGCTCTCCCGAGGCAGCAGGCATATGCCTTCCTCCGTAAACGAGGAAACGCTTGTGGAGGATTTTCTTCCGCCGCCCGAAGATGTTTCCGACCCATTGCCCTATCCCGACAGCTTTTCTCCCACAGGAATAATAACGCCCCTTTGCTATGAAAGCGGAAACGGGGATAATTACATTGATCTGCCCGAAGGAGGTCAGATAAGAAATGTTACAGAGCTGTCAAGTGATCTGCTTTACAGTAAAGCAATATTGCAGCCCGATTTTAAAATAAAGCTGAACGCACCCGAGGACGAGCCTCAGATACTTATCATGCATACCCACACCACCGAAAGCTATCAGCCCGACGAAAGCGAGGGATATGACCCCGATTACATATGCCGCACCACCGACAGCAGCAAGAATATGACGGCGGTGGGAGCGGCAATGGCGAGGGTATTTGAAAAGCGGGGTATCAGAACCTATCACGATACCACCGTCCATGACTATCCCTCATACAATGGCTCCTATGACAGGAGCAGGGAAACTGTTCAGGCGCTTCTTGAGAAATATCCGTCCATCAAGGTAGTCCTTGACGTTCACAGGGATGCCATCGAGCGGGAGAGCGGCGAGATAATCGCCCCCACCGTAACCATAAACGGCAGAAGCTGCGCACAGGTGATGATGATATGCGGCTGCGATGACGGCACCATGGGAATGCCAAATTGCATGAAAAATCTCCGCACAGCCGCCCTTTTCGAGCAGAGCATGGAAAGCCGATTTAATGGTCTTACCCGCCCCGTGCTGTATGATTACAGAAAATACAATCAGGACCTTACCACAGGCTCCCTGCTTATCGAAGTTGGAGGTCACGGAAACAGCCTTGAGCAGGCAATATATGCGGGAGAATTATCCGCCGAAGGAATTGCGGACGGGCTTATCTCCCTCGGGGAAGAATAAAGGAAAGGATTTGTTTAAAAATGAAGCTGTGCCGAAATAAAAGAGTCATGTATCATCTGAGCGTGATAAGCGTGTGCATAATCTCCGCCGCCGCAGTGGTAGTAGGCTCGGCGGTGGTAACGGTAAACTGCCACAATGCCATGTACAGCGATAAAATGACTCTGTTTCGGGTTTCCACGGCGGGGGATACGGTTATTATCACCGTAATGGACAAGGATTATTATTTGTAAAAAATGCCCCGTCTTGGAGACAGGGTAATTATTGAAATGAATTTAGTCGGAACTCACAAAATCGACCCCCTCGGAGAGCTGCCTCCGAGGGGGTCGATTTTGTGCGGTTGCTTTATATTCTGTATATTGTTCTGCCGATCAAAATCTCTTATATTCCGTTTCGTCAAAATGCAAATCGCATCTCAGCTTTACTAATAAACCGTTTTCGTCAAATATTCTGCTGCTGAATTGACTCATTTGGTACTCCTTGATTATCATTAATATTACGCTCAGGCAGCTTCACCGAGGATATCTCGCACCATGCGGGCGTAAAGCCGCATTTTGCCGCAAGCCTTTGTGAAATGATATTCCCGCTCCATGTGCCGTAATAGGGAACATAGCCCGCAGAAAGAAGCTCATACGCACAGGCACAGACAAGAGCAGCGCCCACGCCCATTCCCCTAAACTGCGGAAGAACGTCAATGCCTATCTGAGCCATAGTGGGACTGTCGTTTGAAGCTCCCGCAATGCCCATAATGCTCCTGCCGCTGTATGCGCAGACTGCAAGAATATCCCGCCTTGCACCCTCGCAGCGGTACAAAAGCGCATTGGAAAATCCCTCAAAGGAATACAGCTCTTTTATATCCTCCCCCTCGAAAACACGCAGGGAATAGCCCTCGTTCCGCACGCCGCACCTGTATGGCGTTTTCGGGAGATAATACTGATTCATAAAGCCTATCTGAAATCCATGGGAAAAAAGCTCCCTGTTAAGAGCGGAAACGGCAGCAATTTCAAAAATCTCCGTACCGCTCCTCTGCTCCGACAAAAGCTTTGCATAGGGACTTATAGCCTTGTCGGCGGATATGACCGCACCCATTCCCATAACGGCAGCACGGAAAAACGGCGGCTCATCGGTGAATAACCGCCTGCCCTCAATTTTTTTAGGAGCGGTGATGGTATTATCAGCCTTAAAAAAATCATTGGGGGAGCAGTTCAGATCGAGAGAGAGCTGCTTTGCAGCCGCAAGCTCCATATCGCTTCGTATGATAATTCTGCCCACTCCCTTTCAAAACAAAGGGCAGGAATGGCTTCCTGCCCCGAAATATAATATCGTAATTACAGTCTGAATTTGGAAATAAGTCCGCTGAGCATAGACGCCTGTCCGCTCAGCTCCTCGCTGGAGGCTGCCCCCGACTGAGCAGATTCCGCAGTGGTGCTGACCACATCGGAAATAGCGTTTATTCCCTGTGAAACGCTTATCATAAACTCGCTCTGCTCTCTTGAGGACTTGGATATAAGACCGATATTCTCGTCCACCCGAGCGGTGTCGGCAACCGCTTCGGAAAGAGCCTTTGCAGTAGAATCCGCAAGCTCCGCTCCAGCGGCAATGGCTTCGGTGGTGCGGTTGATAAGGCTTGAGGTGCGGTTTGCGGCTTCGGCGGATTTGCCTGCAAGGTTTCTCACCTCGTCAGCAACAACGGTGAAGCCCTTGCCCGCAGCGCCTGCTCTTGCGGCTTCAACAGAAGCGTTGAGAGCAAGGATATTTGTCTGGAATGCGATATCGTCAATGGTCTTGACGATCTTTGCAGTCTCTGCGCTCATTTCGGAAATTTCATTCATAGCCTCAAGGAGCTTGTTCATCTCGCTGCTGCTGACCTGAAGCTTGTGCATAGCGCCTTCGGCAAGCTGACGGGCTTCACGGGCGTTTTTGTCGCTGTCATTGACTTTTTCGATGATAACAGACATATCGGCGTTGAGCTTTTTCAGATTCTCCGTCTGGCTGTAAACGCCCTCTGCAAGGCGTGTGGAGGAAGCGGCAACATTTGCGGCGCCCTGATCCACCTGACCCGAAGCGACTCCTATGTTATTAAGAGTATTTCGCATGGAGCGGATAATATTCATCATGGATTCCTTGATGGGAGCGTAATCCCCGATATATTCCTCAGTGATATTAACTGTGAAATCACCCTTGGCAAGACGGTCAAGCTTCTGGGATATGTCCGAGATATAACGGCGTGTGGTATCGGTGCAGCGTGCGAAATTGGCGCAGAGGGTACCGATATCATCATCGGAGCTGTAATCAAAGCCTGCGGAAAGATCGCCTGCGGCAATATCCGCAGCGACCTCGTTGATCTTCTTGAGAGGCTTGAGCTGAGCCTTGATAACGCCTGTCACAAATGCAACGCCTGCTGCGAGGAAAGCTATTGTCAGAACAACATATATGACCGCAAGACCGCTTAAAGCACCGTCAATGTCATTAACAGGGCAGATATAACCCAGCGTCCAGCCTGCGGCGGAGAGCTTGTTAAAGATGAAATATCTTGTTTTTCCGTCAAAGTCCTTGTTCTTGTCAAGGTAAACGCCCTCGGAAATTTCCGAAAGGACCTTTGCGTAATCTCCGCCTGCGTCTGCGGCAGAGGTGATAACTGCATTGCCGCCGTCAATTTTGGGACTGATGTCGGCAGACTGATGGAGCAGGACATTTCCATCGCCGTCAATGAGAACGGGATAGCCGTTATCGGTGAGCTTCATGCCGCCTGCCAGCTCCATTATGTAATCAAGGGTAATATCGCAGCCGAAAACTCCCGCAAGCCTGCCGTTTTCGTAAATGGGAGCGGCAACTGTGATGATCATGGCACCTGTGGCGGTATCAATATATGGAGATGTGAATATGGCAGAATTTGCAGAAACTGCGTCCTTGTACCAGCCTCTTGTGGTGGGGTCAAAGCCCTCGGGAAGGGTGGAGGTGTCGGTAACAGCCATGTACAGCGCAGTATCCTCATATGCAGTGTAGCAGTCAAGGAGAGAGGCGTTCAAGGTCATTGCCGAATCGAGGAATGCGTCGTTGCTCCTTCTGTTTCCCGAAGCGGCAACGAGATTTCCCGCGGCATTTGCCTGAGAAGCACAGAAGGCTGCCTGCTCGGACATCCATGCGCTGATCTTTTCACTGTAAACGGAAATTGACTGCTCTGCAGAGCTTTGCACTCCGCTTTTGACCTTTGAATAGGATGCAGCGAAGCCTATCGCCGAAAGCAGGGAAAGGGTAATGGCAATGGTTATCGCCATAGAGATTATTATTGATCTGATAAGTCCGACGGGTTTTTTTGAGTTGTTCATAATAATGACATTCCTTTATACAAAAATGGGCATCGGCATGGTGAATTTATTTACACATATTATAGCATAATTTTTCAATGATTTCAATGTTTTTTTTGAAATTAATCTTCGGACACCTCCGAAAAATATCATGTAATCGTTACAATGCGCGATAATAGGGCGATTTGGGGGAATTTGCCCTGTGTAAAATTACACAAAAGAAATGTTACGATTACATGAAATCCGACAAGGAATATCAAAATAACCAACAAAAAATAATGCTTGGATTTTGAATGTTGTTGTGCAATCTGCCGAAACGCCTGTTAAAAGTGACGGAAATAACAAAAAAAGGTTGATTTTTTCGTTCATTGAGTTATAATTATTACAAAGTGTAACCGCTTTGTAACCATTTTGTCCCCGATTTGATATTTATCCGAAAAAAGCGCAGCTGCTTTGCGGAATATCAGTGCTCGGAAAAAAGAAATATGGACAAATTCGCAAATGTTTTCCGCTTTGCTGTCTGCATTTTTGTATACCCCGCCGAACAGATATAGAAGGCTATTGATTTACTGCGGAAAATATGATATAATTAACGATGCATTTTTTGGGAAAGGAGATGCCTTATGGCAGATAAGCGGAATAAACCGGCTTCGATCATCGAGAACGTGGGTGCGCAGGTGTGCGGAAGCGCTCACCTTATAGTAAGCTCGGCTGCTCATGTTATCGGTTCTGCCGTCTCGGCAGTAAAACGATGCTCCGCTCCTGCAGGACAAGACGCATTGACGTTTTTCAAAGGTATTATAAAGGGTCCTGTAATCTTTATAAATAATAAAAGGGAAAATGCCGCAGAGGTATGCTCCCGTTTCAAGAGACGAACAAAGATATTCGGCGTCCGCAGGGCTGCCGTTATGCAGTGGAGAGAGCACAGGCTGGCTGTCAGAAGAAAGGGCAGTATGCTCGCTTCTGCTGTGGATATCCTCTTCCCTGCGGCTTCCGTCTGCTTCCTTGTTTACTGTGTAAATTCCGTTATGTCTACCGATTACGGAGTTGCCGTTGAATATGACGGCGCTCAGGTGGGCGTTGTAAGCGGCGAGGAGGTCCTGGGCGAGGCGCAGTGTGTGGTTGCCGACAGGGTAAAGTATTACGATATAGACGGCGATTATTACGTTACAGCCGCTCTTGCAATAACTCCCCTTACATCAAACGATGATGTTATAGACGAGACTACCCTTGCAGAGAATATGGAGGGCAGGATATCCGAGAAATATGAGGAAAAGGAAGCTGTTCCCGAGCCTATGCCCGAGGAGGAAGCTCCCGAGTTTGACAACGGCAAGATCAAGGCATACGCTGTAAGAGTTGACGGAGAGCTTATCGGTGCTGTTGAAAGCTATGATGAGATCGAATCCGTTCTTGACGGCATAAAGGAGCCTTACGATTCGGGCGAATATCAGGAAATTTGTTTTGATAAGGACATTGAATACGACCTTGAGGAATATGTTGACGAAGCTCAGATAGTTTCCGAGAAAAAAATTCTTGATACACTGACAGGCGTTGAGTCCGCTCCCGAATATTACGAGGTGCAGCCCGGCGATAATCTCTGGAACATTGCAGAGGAAAAGGGCATGACACTTCAGGAGTTGAGCGGCTGCTATGCTACATACAACGGTCAGGTGATAGACGACCTTGAGCACAGTGTTCTCAGAGTGGGAACTCTCATTCAGATAGAATCCGAGGTTCCATATCTTCAGGTAGAGTGCAAAAAGGAAGTCACCTTCCGCAAGGATATTCCTTATGAGACCATCACCATCGAGGATACGACCCTTCCTGCGGGCAAGATAGTTATCGACACCGAGGGAAAGGACGGCGAGCAGCGTTCAAGAGCGCTGGTTACATACAGAGAGGGTACTGCTGTCAGAAAGCGCACTCTCGAGACCATTATAGTTGAGGAGCCCGTTTCCGAGATAATCCGAATGGGCGTCGGAACAGGCGAGGGAACCATCAACTACAGCGCACCTCAGTTTATCACCGAGGGCGGTACGGGAGATTACTTCTGGCCCGTTGACGGAGGATATATTTCCGCACATCAGGGTGACGGAATAGGTCATAAGGGCATTGATATCGCAGCTCCCTTCGGAACTCCTATCTATGCAGCCGAGGCAGGAACTGTCATTGACGCAGGCACAGGCTGGAACGGAGGCTACGGCAACTGCATCCTCATTCAGCATGATGACGGCAATGTTACTGTTTATGCTCATCAGGCAGAGCTTGCCGCAGCTTACGGAGATGTGGTTGAAAAGGGTCAGCTTATCGGATATGTGGGAAGCACAGGCGATTCCAACGGAAATCATCTTCACTTCGAGATCCGTAATGACGGTAAATATTACGATCCCGAGCTATATGTGGCTCAGTAAACAGACCAAGGCATAATTACAGCGGCAGACGATCGGATTTCTGATCGTCTGCCCTTTTGCTGTATTAGATTAAGAAAAAATTCAATTGGGGTTGATAATTTGGCAGGAAAAAGAACAGCGCATAAAAGAGAACGGGCGGAGGACACATTTGCCTGCAAGCTCAGTATGTATATCGAAAAAAGCGGATTGACCATCCAGAAGCTGGCGGCAGTGACAGGGCTTGGCAGGACAGCTATCCAGCATACGCTGGCAGGCAAGCTCGTTCCCGCAAAGAGCTTTGTGGACAGGCTCTGCGCTGCTCTTCCCATGACTCCCGACCAAAGAACAGAGCTTTCCAATCAGTATGCCCGTGAAAAGGCGGGGGACGCAGTTTATTACAACCGATGCCGCATAAAAGAGATAATAGAAAGCCTGCCTCAGTATCGCATTTCCGAAACCATGACAAGGTTTACTATGGAAAATAATGACAAATTTCCTTGTCCTGTCGGTTCGGTCTGCCCCGTAAAGACAGTGACGGGCATCGTAAATGTGAACAGCCTGTTCAGAACAGTCATTATCACCGAATGCCGTACCGAGGATCCGCATTTTACGGCAGCTCTTCCTATGGAGTCGATGTTTTTTGAGATGCTTCCCCAGATATTGTCCGCTTCGGGCAGGAGGGCAAGGCTTGAACATTATTTTACCATGAACACCTGCGCCGAAGGTGAAAAGAATACCAATATGGATATCCTTCAGGGTGCGCTTAAAACAGCCATGTGTGCCGCTGTGGACTATTCTCCCTATTATCATTATATTTCTCCCGAAACGGAGGATAATATCCTTGCGCCCTATCCCTATTATATTGTCACCTCTGAGTTTTCTCTGCTTATCTCGGCAGACCATTCATCTGCGGTGATGATCGACAGTCCCGAGCTTCGTGAGGAGCTGCTCAGACATTCGGAACGGATAAAAAGCCGCTCCTCTCTTATGATAAAGCAGGTGGGGCAGCCTGAAATGTTCGATACCTTTGCAAATTCAGCACAGTATTTTTACAGCAGCATTGAATATCAGCCCTGTCTGACCGGCTTTATTACCGAGGATATCCTTCTGAAAAGGCTTGGAAACGTTCCTGACAGAGACGGTATTTTACAGACGGTAAGCGAGAAATTCTTCAGCGGCAATAAGCAGGACTCGGGGCATTTCAAGAATTTCTTTACCAAGGAAGGGCTTATTTCCTTTGCCGAAACGGGACAGATGACTAATATGCCCGGCTCTCTGCTTATGCCCATGAGCAGGGAAGAGAGGATATATTTCCTTGAATCCATGAAATCCGCCGCAGGGAGCTATGTTATGCTCACAAAGGATTTTGCGGTCCCCTCGTTTATGCAGGTGATATGCCTTACAAACAGGCAGCTCATCATTTCCTGTCTCACCGAGGAGAAGAATTTCTGCTGCCTGCTCACTGAGCCGGGGCTTTGCGGTGCATTTGAGGATCTCATCGATAATCTGACGGATTCGGGGCTTACCGAAAGCGTGGGAATACTTACGGCGGTGATCGACTGCTGCATAGATATGCTTAAAAGCTCTGAGGAAGAATATTTAACCGATTAAATTGCTATGGAAGCATAAGGAGGTCATTATGTCCGAGCTGTATGAAACCGGTGCGGCGGAGCTGCCCGTTAAAGCCGTTATTATAACCGTTGACACGGGAGAGTTCGACGCAGAGCTTTCCCTTAAAGAGCTTGAGGAGCTTGCCCACACCGCAGGAGCGGAGGTAGTTGCTCAGGTGATACAGAAGCGTCCCGCTCCCGATACGGCAACATATATCGGCTCGGGACGGCTTGCGGAGCTTGCCGCCGAGCTTGAAGCACTTGGCGCAGAGCTTCTCATATTTGACTGCGAGCTTACTGCAAATCAGACGAGGAATATCGAGGATATCACTGATGTGAGAGCCATAGACCGAACCACGCTCATTCTCGATATATTTGCTCAGAGAGCGCTTTCCGCCGAGGGACGGATACAGGTGGAGCTTGCTCAGCAGAAATACCGCCTTGCTCATCTTGCGGGCAAGGGCGTTTCCATGTCACGTCTGGGCGGCGGAATAGGCACAAGAGGTCCCGGAGAATCAAAACTCGAGACCGACAGGAGACATATCAGGCGGAGGATAGAGCTTCTTGAGGACGATCTCAGGGAGATCCGCCGCCGCAGAGACCTTATCAGAAGCAGGCGGAAAAAGGACAGCGTTCTCACCGCTGCGGTTGTGGGCTATACCAATGTGGGCAAATCCACACTTTTAAACGCTCTTACAGATGCAGGAGTATTAGCCGAAAATAAGCTTTTCGCCACTCTCGATATCACCTCTCGGGCACTTGAGCTTCCCGACGGACGGAGCGTTCTGCTCACCGATACGGTTGGGCTTATCAGACGGCTTCCCCATCATCTCGTTGAGGCGTTCAAAAGCACCCTTGAGGAAGCGGCGAATGCGGATATTATCCTAAATGTAATTGACATAAGCTCCGAGGACGCCTACGGTCAGGCAAAGGTAACAAACGAGCTTCTTTCCGAGCTTGGCTGCGACGGGATACCGAAGATAGACGTTCTCAACAAATGCGACAAGCTGCCGGGCTATGAAAATATCCCCGAGGATAATACCACCGTTAAAATATCCGCCAAGGAGAAATTCGGCTTTGAAATGCTTCTTGAATGTGTTGCCGCAAATCTCCCCGAGCAGGCAGTGAGGGGCAGCTTTGTCATTCCCTATGACAAGGGCGGGCTTTTAAGCGTTATACGAAACGAGGGAAAAATATTCTCCGAGGAATACACCGAAAGCGGCACTCTCATTGACGCTCTTGTGGATAAAAAGGTGCTGCATATGGTGGAGATGTACCGATATGAACAGGGTTGAGGTGACGTGATATGCTCTCTGCGGTTTTGATAATTATCGGTATCGCTTTGATCATAATATCGGTATGGGCGGAAAAAGAATCCCGAAAAAGAAAAAGCGAGCTGCATGGATTTACAAGCAATGCGGTGAAGCATAATGCCATTGTCCTTGACTGCCCCGAGGAAAAGGGGAAAAAATCGGTTATAATACAGATAAGGATAGAGGAGCAGCACCGCACCCTTGTCCACCGCTGCGAAGAGCCGTTTTTCAAAGCCTACAAGCGGGGAGATGTGATATCCGTCTATCTCATAGAGGAAATGCCTGCCGACAGGTCTCTTATTGAGGGGGACAACCGCTATGAGCGGTTTATCCGCACAGAAGGGCTTCTGCGGCTTCCTGCAAGGATAATCGGGGGAGCGGCTGCTGTTCTCGGGATGATTTTTCTTTTTATTTGATGAAAATATTGTGAAACAGTGGAATTTTCTCAGAATATGTGTTATACTTAAAGAATAATAAATTTTTATCGGAGATGATAAAGTGACAGAGCCAAGAAGGATAGAAATAGCAAAGGGTATCGGCATGACTGTCGTTACCGACCCTAAATACAAGACAAACAGCATTGCAGTAAATTTCGTTTGCAGCCACAGCAGTGAAGCTGCCGCCGCCAATGCCGCAGTTGCATTTATGATAGAGGACACCTGCAAAAGCTATCCCACCGTTACGGAGTTCAGCAAGCGGCTGGGTATGCTCTACGGCGCAAGCGTAAATACGGGTGTAATGCGTCACAGCGACAGCGTTCAGATAGTAGCCGCAGGCTCCTGCATTGCGGATAAATATGCCCTTGAGGGTGAGGACATTACCTGCCAGACTGCAAGGCTTCTCACCGACTGCATTTTCGACCCCGTAACTGAGCTTGTAAACGGGGAGGAATGTTTTCCCGAAAAGCAGTTTCAGCTTAAAAAGCAGGAGCTTATTGACGATATTGACGCGGATATCAATGACAAAAGAGGCTATGCTCTGAAAAATGCAGGCAAGATAGTTTATAAAGGCGAGCCTTCGGGTATTCCCATCAAGGGAGACCATTCGCAGGCAGAGGCTCTGACCGCTGCCGAGGTTTACAGGGCTTATAAGAATATCCTCAGGACTGCAAGGATAGAGATAGTTTATGTGGGCTGTGAGATATCAAAGGAATGTGAGGAGCTTCTTATAAAGCTTTTCTCCGAAATGGAGAGGGGAGAGGTATATACCCTTACAAACAGCGTATCTCCCGTCAAGGCGGAAACTGCATATAAGACCGACAGGCTTGAGGTGGCTCAGAGCAAGATGGTCATGGCGTACAAGACCGACAAGACAGGATATGGCATAACAAAGCTGTTTACAGCACTTCTTGGCGGTACTCCCTTCTCTCTTCTTTTCAAAAATGTGAGAGAAAAGCTCAGCCTGTGCTATTACTGCTCCGCAAGCGCTAACCGCAAAAAGGGAACATTGTTCATTGACAGCGGCGTGGAAAATGAAAATATCGAGGCTGCCAAGGTTGAGATTATGAAGCAGGCAGAAATGGCTGCAAAGGGTGAATTTTCCGATGAGCTGCTTGAAAAAACAAAGCTGCTTATCACCTGTGCCTTAAAATCGGTTTACGATTATCCCAAGTCTGCCGCTGACTGGATCGCTGACGGATATCTTGACGGCGAGATAATTACTCCCGAGGAAGCGGCAGAGCAGATAAATGCCGTTACAAGAGAGCAGATATGTGAGTACGGCGCATCTTTAAGGCTTGATACAGTCTATGTGTTAACGGGAAAGGAGGAATGAGCCATGACGAGAGAGATCATCTCAAACGCCCGCACAGGGGATAAATACACAAAAATCATACATGACAGCGGACTTCAGATACTTATCTGGAAAACCGAGGGACAGAGCGTGAAGCACGCTATTTTCGGCACCCGTTACGGCTCGGTGAACACCACCTTCAAGACCTCCGACGATCCCGATTTTGTCACCGTTCCCAACGGCATTGCCCATTACCTTGAGCATAAGCTCTTCGAGAACGAGGACTGCGATGTTTTCGACCTTTACGCTCAGACGGGCGCTTCGGGAAATGCATATACCTCCTTTGACAGGACCTGCTATCTTTTTTCCTGCACCGACAATTTCATTCCCTCCCTGAGAATACTCCTTGATTTTGTGCAGAAGCCCTATTTCACCGAGGAAACTGTCCGCAAGGAGCAGGGGATAATCGCTCAGGAGATAAGAATGTACGACGACGATCCCAACTGGAGAGTTTTCTTCAATCTTCTTGAGGGCATTTATCACGAAAATCCCGTTCGTATCGATATTGCGGGCACTGTGGAGTCCATTGCTCAGATAAACGCCGACCTGCTTTACCGCTGCTATAATACCTTCTACAATCTTCACAACATGGTCCTTGCCATTGCGGGAGATGTGGACGAGGACGAGATACTCGCCGTCTGTGACGAGCTTTTGAAGCCCTGCGAAAACAAGGACCTCGTTTCCATAGTTCCCGAGGAGCCTGATACCGTTAAGGACAGCTGCAGGGAGCAATGCTTCGAGGTTGCCGTTCCCATGTTCAATTTAGGCTTCAAGTCAAAGCCCGTGAGCAATGATGATATCGTCAGGGAAACGGTTCTGTGCAATATTGCCGAGGAGCTTCTTATGGGCGAGGCATCGGAGCTTTACAAGAAACTATATGATGACGGACTTATCAATTCCGCATTTTATTATGAGACATTTTCGGGAGACGGCTATTTCGTTCCCATCTTCGGCGGTGAATCCAGAGACCCCGAAAAGGTCAGGGAAATGCTCAATGCCGAAATTAAAAAGCGCATGGCGGAGGGCTTTGACGAGGAATGCTTCGAGATAGCGAAGAAGCATTATTACGGCTCGCTTATCAAGGGACTTTACGGCGCCGAATCCATTGCAACGGGTCTTGTGAATGCAGGACTTCGGGGAACGGGAGACGGCTTCTCGGTAATTGAAGCTGTGGCAAACGCGTCTCTTGACGATGTGAGAGACTGCCTTGCAAGGCGTTTCGATACGGATAACAGCACTCTTTCCGTTATCCGTCCCATAAAAAAATGATTATCCGAAGGGACTGAAAAAATAAGCATGAATCAGGTCGAAAGACTTTTCGGCGATAGGATCGTTTTCCCGGGGCTGGGAATTGATATAAGCGTTGACAACGAGGCATTTTCACTTTTCGGGCTGTCCATAAAATGGTATGGCGTGGTAATTGCTCTGGGAATGCTCCTTGCCATGATATACTGCTTCAGGCGAACAAAGGAGTTCGGCATTGACGGAGACCGTCTCACAGACGCTGTTTTTGCGGGACTTGTGGGAGCGGTCATTGGCGCAAGGCTTTATTATGTGGCTCTCCATGCAGAAAGCTTTCACGATATCAAGGAAATTATTGCCATAAGAGACGGAGGACTTGCCATTTACGGCGGCATAATCGGTGCGCTGCTTTTCGGCTGTATCACCGCGAAAATACGAAAGCTCCGAATACTTCCCACCCTTGACATCGCTTCAATGGGCTTCTTTATCGGGCAGGCGCTGGGCAGATGGGGCAATTTCTTCAATCAGGAGGCATTTGGCTGCAACACTACACTTCCTTGGGGAATGTCGGGCAGCAGGATCCAGCAGTATCTTATAAATCATCAGGCGTCTCTTGCGGCTCAGGGCATGGAGATAGACCCCTATCTTCCCGTTCACCCCTGTTTTCTTTATGAATCCCTGTGGTGTCTTGCAGGCTTTCTCGTTTTACATTTTTATCAGAAGCACAGAAAATTTGACGGTGAACTGTTCTGCATTTACGTTCTCTGGTACGGCACGGGAAGAGCTTTCATTGAGGGACTCAGAACCGACAGCCTTTACATTGGCAGCGTGAGAGCTTCTCAGATGCTGGCAATAATCAGTGCGATCGCTGCTCTTGCGGTCATTATCATAATGAGGATAAGGATAAAGAAAAAGGGCGCTTTTGTATTATACAGAGACACCGAGGAATCAAAGGCTATTCTTGAAGCCACCGCAAATGCGGAAAAGGAAGAGGCGGAGTGCAGAAAAGCGAAAAAGCACAAGGAGCTTACTGCCGAGCAGAGAATAATTTCCGATGATGATGAGGACGAGGAACAGAAATAATATACACAGGAGGAATCATAAATGGCAAATCTTATTGACGGCAAGGCAGTTTCCGCAAAGGTAAAGGCTCAGGTAAGAGCCGAAGCGGAGGAACTGAAGGCAAAGGGCATATCCATAGGTCTTGCGGTAGTTATTGTGGGAGATAATCCCGCTTCAAGGGTCTATGTCAACAACAAGAAAAAAGCCTGCGCAGAGGTAGGCTTCGAGTCCTTTGAATACGCTCTCCCCGAAGAGACCACCGAGGAGGAGCTTCTTGCCCTTGTGGACAAGCTCAATAATGACGAAAAGGTAAACGGTATTCTTGTTCAGCTCCCTCTCCCCAAGCAGATAAACGAAACTGCCGTTATAAATGCTATCCGTCCCGAAAAGGACGTTGATGCATTCCACCCCGAGAATGTGGGACACATTATGATAGGCGATTATTCCTTCCTGCCCTGCACTCCCGCAGGCGTTATGGAGCTTATCGCAGACACGGGAGTGGACGTATGCGGCAAGAACTGCGTTGTTATCGGCAGGAGCAATAT
>JAGBFZ010000070.1 GCA_018110855.1 Oscillospiraceae bacterium | reverse complement strand
TGCCGCACCATGAACACAGACGAGATACTCTCACTCCCCGACGTAAAGGAGAGAATAGAGGTATATTTCGAGCAGAACGAGAAGTTTATCGAAATGGTGAAGGCTCACACAAGAGTTGAAAAGGACGTTATCATATCCGATCTGAGAGGGGAAGATTCCATTTACAGCGGAAACCGTTTCCTTATCTACAGCCTTTATCCCGAGCAGAATATTTCTGCTTGGATAGTAAGCGGAAGGGGCGGAAAGGGCTGCTCCTGCGCATGCGGATACTCTGTTCTTAACCGCACCTCCAACGTAAACGTGGGAAGCCTTATGCTCAAGTACGGCGGCGGCGGACACAAGGCTGTGGGAACCTGCAGTTTACCGACGAGGAAATGGATATAAAGATACCCCAGCTTCTTGACGAGCTTGTTAATTACGATAAATATTACAATGTATAAAGACTGTATCTGATGCAGGGACGGTGAATCTGTAAGAAGTCATATCTCCATAAGGGTTTAATGCTGCTTACAGTATTGGCAGCTTGTGCTGTGCTTGTTTCCTGCGGAGAGCCTGAAAGCCGTGATAATGCTTACCCGTCTCAGACAGACGGTCAGGCAGCATATCAGGCTGCGGACGAACAGACAAGTTCACCTGATATAAGCAGCGCCGATACAAGTGAAACATTATTTCAGCCGAGGATTTGTCTACAGGCTGATTGAAGATTAGTATAAAATCATAAATCACCGATAACGCTGTTGTCGGTGATTTTTTTGTATGTAAAGGTCAGAAGTCAGAGTTATGGTCATAATTCTGATTATTTGGTCTTTAAAAAGTTGTGCGTTTTGTGTAAAATTGCCTTTGAAAACGAATAAAAAATAATGTATAATTAACATATGAAATCAATTATCAACAGAAAGGGTGCTTTACATGAAAAGAATAATCAGCGCATGTCTCGAGCAGACCAATCGCTTTGAATCTGAGGAGGAATTTTCCGCTTTTATATCCTCCATGAACCGCAATCAGATAAAGTACAAGATAACCTCAAAGGAAGCTCAGCCTGACGGCTCTGTTATTGCAGGGGTGAAGCGGCAGTATAACCATTACGATACGGGCAGCTATCTTGACTGATGGATGGTCATAGGTATGCTTCCGAAGATACGACGGACAAGAAAGACGGCGCATCTGCGGAGCAGTGGAAAAAACGTCTAAGCGGACTTCCCGAAGAGGTGCAGAAGAAAATTTCAAAGAAGGAAGTATTACAGCGGCTCAATGCCGTGGAAAACGGAGGCGAAAAATGAGCGTTGATATCGGTGACTGCGTGGTTTACTGCGGCAGCGAGATATGCCGTGTAAGCGAAAGAGTAAAAAGGTGCTTTGACGGAGTGAACGAGCTGAGCTATCTGCGGCTTGTTCCCGAGGAATCGCCCTCCGCTTCATATTACGTGCCCGAGGATAAGGCGGAAGAGAGAATACGTCCCCTGCTGAGCCGTGATGAAATTATGGCGGTCATAGACGAAATGCCCTGTGC
>JAGBFZ010000069.1 GCA_018110855.1 Oscillospiraceae bacterium | reverse complement strand
AACAGACCTTGTCCGCCCTTTTTTAAGGATATTATTTATGAAGCAAAGCAAAATAATCGGGCTGTGTGCCGCTGTGTGCATTCTGACAGGAGGCTGTGCAGTAGATTCGTCCATCGACAGTCTCCTTTCGCCGCCCATGATCTCAGAGGAGCAGCAGGAAATTTATTCAGCTCTCATCGAGGCAGCAGGTGAGGATATATCCCTTGTATATCCCCGTTCGGGAGCGTATCGGTCAGCCTTTGTATTCCCCGATCTTGACATGGACGGGGAGAAGGAGGCGGTGGTGTTTTACGGCAGCCTTAATGGAAAGGACAGCAGCGTCAGGGTAAATATACTTGACAAGATAGACGGAAAATGGCGGTCTGTCTACGATCATGCAGGCGGGGGAACCACTGTTGAGCAGGTGTTTTTCACCGATCTCGGCGGAACGGGCAGGCTTCGGATGGCAATAGGCTACGGCTATATGACTCCCACCGAGAAGACGCTGAAGATATACTGCCTTGATGACGGAGTTCTTGAAACCGAATATACAGGCAGCTATTATAAGACTCTGACCCTTGACCTTGACAATAACGGCGGACAGGATATCGTCATGGTAAACTGCAATAATGAAAATCATTTTGCGTCCCTGTCCCTTGTTACCGACAGAGGAGAGGGAGCAGAGTGCGTAAGCACCGTGGATATGGATCCCGCCACAGTGGATATCCCGTCAGTCATCGGAGGATATATCGGAAACGGAACACCCGCAGTATTTGCGGACGGGCTTCTGGGCAGCGGAAATCTCTCCACTGAAATAATCTACTGTGTAAACGGCGAGCTTCGAAATCCCGCCCGAATAGACGGTTCTGAGCTTCCCGTGAGAACGGTACGACCTACAGGATTATACAGCCGCGACATAGACGGGGACGGAATAATCGAAATACCCGAAAGAGAAGCCTTCCCCGGATATAAAGACCGTCAGGACGCCCAGTATATCACCAACTGGAATGTGTTTGAGAATTACAGCATGGTGAAAAAATACTCGTCGCTCACCGACCCTTATTCGGGCTATGCGTTCATGATTCCCGTGAGATGGGAAGGGCGGGTTACCGTAAAAAATGACGGAACAACGGGAGAAAAGGTGTTCTATAAATATAACGGCAGCCTTGCGGAAAGCCGCCTTGAGCTTATGCGGATAATGGTGTGCAGCAAAGAGGATTCGGAGAAATACCTTCTTCTGGGCTATACCGCCGTTGCAGGCACAGACAACGCCGTATATATGGTTCGTTTCGGGGATACGGAGGATAATCTTCTCCTGACCACCGCAGAGGTCTCCAATAATTTTTATTTATATTAAAAGGTGTGGTAAAATAAATGTCAAAACAGCAGTCCGAATGCAAATTCAAGTCGAAAATAGGTGGACAGGCGCTTATCGAGGGAATAATGATGAGAGGAATCGACCTTTCAGCAATGGCGTGCCGTCTCCCCGACGGGACAATAGACGTGGAAACATGGCAGATAAGAAACGGAAAAAACGCCCCGTGGTATCTGAAAACGCCATTTATAAGAGGCTGCTTCAATTTTGTGATATCCCTTGTTGACGGCATGAAATGCACCATGAAGTCAGCAGAAAAGCAGATGACCGATGATGAAGGGGAGGAAGAGGAGCTTTCCCCCTTTGAGGAATGGCTGAGCAAAACAAAAGCATATCAGAAGCTGGAAGCAAAGCTGGAGGGTGAAAACGGCAAAGAGATAATGAACACCATAATGATCGTGGTATGCGTTATCGTAATGGCAATAAGCATATGCGCATTCAAATTTTTCCCGGCACTTCTTTCGGGGCTTCTCGGAAAGCTCGGCGCACCCGACTGGAGCAAAACGGTATCCGAGGGTGTTTTGAAAATCGTTCTTCTTGTTGGATATATGTGGCTTATCTCCCACATGAAGGAGATACACAAGACCTTCAAATATCACGGTGCAGAGCATAAAACCATCGCCTGCTATGAAGCAGGGCTTGAGCTGACGGTGGAGAATGTAAGAAAGCAGACCCGATTCCACCCCCGCTGCGGAACCAGCTTTATATTCCTCGTGGTGCTGCTTAGCATAGCAATAGGAATGTTTCTTCCGTGGAAGAATATATTTGTCCGTTTCGGGCTTCAATTGCTCATGCTTCCCGTAGAGGCTTCCATAGGCTATGAGCTGATAAAGCTGGCAGGCAGATGCGACAACATATTCACAAGGATAATATCCGCACCGGGACTGTGGCTCCAGCGCATCACCACCTGTGAGCCTGACGATTCTCAGATCGAAGTAGCAATTGCCGCCCTGACCCCCTGTATCCCCGCAGACAAAAGCGACGACAAATGGTAAGCGGGGGACGCACCTCTGAAAGAGGGGCAGCCCCACAGTAAGGTTGCGTTGTTAGATAGCGTGGGTCGGTAAGTTTTGTCACCGCGCCGGTAGAATTTGTGCAATATTTATATTGCAAATGGGTGTGAGTGGCAGCCCCACAGTAAGGTTGCGTTGTTAAATTGCATTGGTCGATGAATATTGTTACCGTACCGATAGATTTTAATAAACGATTGACAGGAAATATGAGCGAGAGGGCAAAGGGCAATTATCGGATTTAACATAATAATTGTAGCACATCTGTTCTAAAATGTCAATAGACAAATTGAACAAAGTTTTCAAAAAATTCCTAAAGGAGAAAACAAATGACCATACAAGAGCTGAACAGCAGGCTTGACAGCATATTAAAGGACGTTCCCGACAAAGAATTTGACAAAATATGTCTGATGGAAGATCTCTGCGGCATAACCCGTGAAATGCTTGCCACCCACCCCGAAAAGGAGCTAACCGAAGCCGCAGCGAACAGCGCAGTCAAGGGAGCAAGGCGGCGAGCAGCGGGATATCCGCTTCAATACATTCTGGGCAGCTGGGAATTTTACGGCAGGCGCTTTAAGGTAGGGGATGGCGTACTCATACCCCGCCCCGATACCGAAACGCTGATAGACGAGACTGTATCAAGACTTGGAAAGGACTTTCACGGAGGAATACTTGACCTTTGCAGCGGAAGCGGCTGTATCGCCGTGACCCTTGCAAAGGAGCTTGAAGAAAGCAGCGTCTATGCGGTGGAGCTGTCCTCCGAAGCATTTCCCTATCTTGTGGAGAATGTCCGTGCAAACGGCGCAGATGTGAAGCTATTAAAGGGCGATGTGATGAACGGCTCGCTTCTTGAAAATTTCCGTATATCGGGCAGTGCTCAGGATGAAGACGGAGAATATCTCGATATCGGCTGTATAGTATCGAACCCCCCATACCTCACCGATAAAGAGATGGACAAGCTTCAGAAGGAAGTGACCTTTGAGCCTGAATTGGCTTTGTACGGCGGCAGTGACGGACTGAAATTCTATCGTGTCATAGCCTGCCTGTGGAAGGAGCTTCTTGCAAAGGACGGACTGATGATATTTGAAACAGGCACCGAGCAGGCGGAGGACGTGAAAAAGATCCTATCCGACAGCGGCTTTACAGACATCTTTACAGCCAATGATGCAACAGGCGGCGTAAGAGTTGTGGGCGGATATTTGAAGGATCAATAATTTTAAAGAGTGGGACGCCCCGTGGCGAAAGGTACAGCAGCCCGACAAACCTGTTACTGTTTGTCAAGCCTTT
>JAGBFZ010000068.1 GCA_018110855.1 Oscillospiraceae bacterium | reverse complement strand
GGTTCCATGCTTTCTATGGGGTTTATCCTTACGGTGTCGGCAAGGGTGAAGAAAAGCTCTATGCTTGTGGCCTGCGGTGTTATGATAGGATATATCTGCTCAGGAATAACCGATTTTGCCGTTACCTTTGCGGACGATTCCAACATTGTTAATCTGCACAGCTGGTCTCTCGGAAGCTTTTCGGGCATTGACATGGACGATGTAAGGGCATTCTCCCCTGTTATTTTTGCTGCTTTTGCAGCTGCCTTTCTTATGTCAAAGCAGATAAACGCTTACCGCATGGGCGAGGTATATGCACGAAACTCCGGGGTCAACATCAAGGCTTTCAGAGTGGGGCTTATCCTTATCTCAAGCCTGCTCTCCGCTGCTGTTACCGCCTTTGCGGGACCTGTTTCCTTTGTGGGGATAGCTGTTCCTCATCTTATCAAAAAGCTGTTCGGCAGCGGCGACCCCAGACTTATTATTCCTGCTTCCTTCCTTGGCGGAGCGGTCTTCTGCCTTTTATGCGATCTGCCTGCCCGTATTCTTTTTGCTCCTTCGGAGCTGAGCATCGGCTCGGTGACTGCTCTTGCGGGTGCCCCTGTGGTGATAGCCATTATGGCTCGGAAAAGGGAAAGGGAATATGAGTGATCAATTGAAAATAGCTGCTTCAAAGCGGACAGATATGAAAAAGCCTGAGAAGAGTTGATTCTTCTCAGGCTTTTTTAGGGATTTGTTTTTTGAAGGGTCGTCACCCGCATTATTCGCCCTTTGCAAATGCCTTGCGTATCATATTGATGGGTATTACCATAAATGCAAGAGCTATGCAGATAAGCCATGTTTTAAGGTTCAGTGCCTCTACGCTCAGCACCTCGCCGCCGAAGGTAACGAATATGAACTGGAGTGCAAAAATGGACAGCATTACATAGATGAAATTCTTGTTTCTGCCGATTCCCTCAAAGGGATTCATGTGAGATGTTCTCGCATTGAAGCCGTTGAAGGTGATAGCCATCATAAAGGTTGCGAATACTGCGGACTTGAGATAGGTATCGTCTACGCCGCCGAAAAGCTCACGAATAGCGGGTACGAATCTTATGCAAAGGCAGACTGCTGTGATATAAAGGGCGGAGATGATTATTTCCGTCATCATTCCCTTGCTTACGATGCTTGCGCTTCTTGGTACGGGCTGCTCCTTCATGTATTCCTTGAGAGCAGGCTCGCTTCCGAAGGCTATTGCTGCGAGGGTATCCATTGCAAGGTTTACAAGGAGAAGCTGGATTACCGTCATCATCACGTTTTCGCCCATGAGGGGTCCGATAAAGCAGGTGAGAACGGCTGCCACGTTTACGGTGAGCTGGAAGATAAGGAACTTGCGTATGCTCTTGAACATGGTTCTGCCGTAAAGAATTGCCTTTTCAATTGAGGAGAAGTTGTCGTCGAGAATGGTGATATCTCCTGCTTCCTTTGCTACCTCGGTGCCGCTGCCCATTGCAAAGCCAACGTCTGCCTTCTTGAGGGCGGGAGAGTCGTTTACGCCGTCTCCTGTCATGCCGACAACGAGATTTAATTCCTGTGCGGCTCTTACAAGGCGGCTCTTATCGGTGGGAAGCGCTCTTGATACTACTCTCAGGTCAGGCAGAAGCGCTTTAAGCTCGTCATCGGTCTTTTCGGCAAGCTCGGAGCTTGTAAGAGCGATATCGGTATCTTTGGTGAGAAGTCCTGCTTCCTTGGCAATTGCAACGGCGGTTTCCTTTCTGTCGCCTGTTACCATTACCACCTGTATGCCTGCGTTCTGCACTTCCTTTATTGCGTCAACGGCTTCCTTGCGGACATTGTCTCGGATACTGAGGAGACATACGAGAGTTACCGTTCCCTCGTCGGATTCGCCGTTTTTCTTGGCAACACCCAAGAGTCTCATTGATCTGGACGCCTGAGTGTCGATATAATTCATAAGGGCTGACTTATCGGCAAGGGGCTTTACTTCGCCCTTTTCGTCCACATAGGAATCGCATCTCTCAAGAAGCCTTTCGGGTGCACCCTTGATATAGGTCACGGGGCTGCCGTTTTCGGTGACTGTTACGCTGGAGCATTTCTTGTTGGAATCAAAGGCGCTGAAACTTTGCACATTGTCCTTGTTTATTTCTCCTGCTTTGCCTGCGTCCATGAGATAGGTCATAAGGGCACGGTCGGTGCTGTTTCCGCCGATAACTGTTCCGTCGCCGGGGGCTGCGCTGTTGTTTACGCCTGCGCCGATGATGATATCCTTTGCAAGGGGAGATGGTATCTTGTCAAAGCTGTCGTAAAGGCTGCCGTTTCCTGCGGAAAGCTCTACTACAGAAAGCTTGCCTTCGGTGATGGTTCCTGTTTTATCGCTGAAAAGTATGCTCAGGCTTCCTGCGGTCTCAAGACCGTTTATCTTCCTTACAAGGACGTTGTCCTTTGCCATTTTAAGACTCTGGAAGGACAGAAGGATAGATGTGAGCATGGGCAGTCCCTCGGGTACTGCGCAGACGATGATTGTTACGGCTACGGTTACTGCGTCCATTATAAGGCGCACCCAGCCGAAGAAATCGGTGGGGATACTTCCTGTGATAAGGGTCTTTGCCATTATTCCCGCTACGATGCATATTGCGCCTATGTAGCCGAAGGTGGATATCTGCTTTGCAAGGTGGCTGAGCTTTACCTGGAGAGGTGTTTCTCTGGTGTCCTCCTGTACCTCAAGTGCAAGCTCTCCGAAGAGAGTCTTATCGCCAACTACCTTGATCTCCATATAGCCCTCGCCGCCGCAGACTACTGTGCCACGGTATGCATAGTGCTTATTGAGAAGATCCTTTATATCATAGCCCGCACCATTTTCATCGGGGAGCTTTTCGGCTTCTTCGGTCTCGCCGTTCAGGGCTGCCTGGTCTACCTTGATGCTGCCCATTACTATCTCGCCGTCTGCGGGAAGCTTGTCGCCTGCCTGGAGATAGACGATATCGCCTACTACTACCTCGCTGACGTGTATCTCGGTGAGCTTGCCGTCACGGATCACCTTGGCAGTTTCCTTTGCTTCTTCCTCTGCCTTCAGGGCGGACGCTTTGCCTTCCTGCTTGCTTTCACTGACTGCGGATACTCCGTTTGCGATCATTATTGCCAGAAGTATTCCCGCCGGCTCGAACCATTCCGCCTGTCCCATGAAGAACAGCACCACCTGCACCACGAGGGCAACAAGAAGTATCATTATCATTGGGTCCTTGAAACCTTCGAGGATCTTTTTCCACAGTGGGTCAGGAGGTATCTGGGTCAGAGTATTTGCTCCGTGCTCCTTTCGGCTTGCTTCAGCCTCGCTTTGGGTAAGTCCCTTGGGGACTGTACTCAGTGGCTTTTCCTTTACTTGCATACTAAGCGTCCTTTCTTTTTTGACTTTTCATCTGATTACGGCATTATCCGCTTTTTAAGCCAATATATGCTTATTTTGAATTATACTCCAAAAGCCTTCGGTTGTCAATAGCTCCTTTATACTGCTTCATTATATTTTCATTAAAATCAGATTAAATGCCAGACTCTGCTTTGATCCACTTTATATCAGAAAATTTTTGTTTTTCTCTTGACTTTTTTTCTCTTTGGGTGTATAATTGTTCTTGTTAAATGCCGCTGTGGTGGAAT
>JAGBFZ010000067.1 GCA_018110855.1 Oscillospiraceae bacterium | reverse complement strand
TTCATCGGCAGTTCTCTGATCGCACCAGATGATAGACTTTCTGATAACATTATTGTTTTCATCAAGCATTACAAGACCGTGCATCTGTCCCGAAAGACCCACGCCCACGATATCATCGGCAGAAACGCCACTCTTTGCAATAACACCCTTGATGGTGTTAACAGCTGCATTGTACCAGTCTGCGGGATCCTGCTCCGCATAGCCGTTTTTAGGCTGATACATGGGATATTCAATGGTCATTGAAGCGATAACTTTGCCCTTTTCATCAAATAAAACGGTCTTTGTTCCGCTTGTTCCAAGGTCAACGCCGATAACGTATTTCATTTATTCATCTTCCTTTTCATTTTTAGTTTTTTTGTCGGATATTTTTATTATCCCCACAAGGATATTTTCCCATATTATCGGGAGAATTATCCGCAGGATAATCAGCACTATGATAACTATAAGCGTGATTTTTGCTATCGTTCCCAGATGGGGCTGAATGTACTTATAAAAAAGCTGTATAATATAATCAACTGCACCCGAAATATCCATAGTCATTCACCTTTGCTGTGAAAATCAGCCCCCGTTATGCACAGGGGCTGAAAATAGATTTTATGTAATATCAAAGGCTGAACATAATATTGTTGAGAATGGACTCAAGCATTTCCTGTCTGCCGCTGGAGAGGCTGTCAACGACCTCGCCCTTCTCGAGAGCATACTTTTCAAGGTCTGCAAGAGTAGCCTTGCCGCTGATAATGTCAGCACCAATGCCTGTGTTCCAGCTTGCATATCTGTCAGCAACGAACTTGTCAATTCTGCCGTCATCGATCATCTTCTGAGCGATCTTGAGACCGAGCGCAAATGTATCCATACCTGCAATGTAGCTGTGGAAGATATCCTCCATTGTGTAGGAACCACGTCTTGCCTTGGAGTCGAAGTTCAGACCGCCGTTGGTGAAGCCGCCTGCCTTGAGTACCTCATACATACAAAGAGCTGCGTCATAAATATTGGTGGGGAACTGGTCTGTATCCCAGCCGAGGAGCATATCGCCCTGATTTGCGTCGATGGAGCCGAATACTCCGTTGTCTCTTGCAACTCTCAGCTCATGCTGGAAGGTGTGCTGAGCAAGTGTAGCGTGGTTTGCCTCAATGTTCATCTTGAAATCCTTGTCAAGACCATACTTGCGGAGGAAGCCGAGAACGGTAGCTGTATCGAAGTCATACTGATGCTTTGTAGGCTCCTTGGGCTTAGGCTCGATGTAGAAATCGCCTGTGTAGCCGATAGAACGTGCATAGTCAACAGTCATTCTCATAAGGCGAGCCATATTGTCCTGCTCGAGAGCCATGTTGGTGTTGAGAAGAGTCTCATAGCCCTCTCTGCCGCCCCAGAAAACGTAGCCCTGTCCGCCAAGCTTTACGGTTGCCTCAACAGCCTTCTTTATCTGAGCAGCAGCATATGCGAATACGTCTGCGGAGGGAGAAGTGCCTGCGCCGTGCATATATCTGGGATGATCGAAGCACTTTGCTGTGCCCCAGAGAAGCTTCTTGCCTGTCTCAGCCTGCTTCTTCTCAAGGTATGCAACAACCTTGTCAAGCTCTGCGTTTGTCTCTGCAAGAGAACCGTACTCGGGAGAAAGGTCTCTGTCGTGGAAGCAGTAGTAATCAATGGAAAGCTTGTCCATGATCTCAAAAGCAGCGTCAACCTTTGCGATCGCTCTCTTCTCTGCGTCAGTCTCGCCCCAGCTCTTGTCGGTTGTGCCGCAGCCGAACATATCCGTGCCGTCGCCGCCCATGGTGTGCCACCATGAAAGTGCGAATCTGAGCTGCTCTCTCATTGTCTTGCCGCCTACTACTTCATCGGGGTTATAATACTTGAATGCAAGAGGATTGGTGCTGTTCTTGCCCTCATAAGGGATCTTGCCTATGCCTTTGAAAAATTCGCTCATTGTAAATTCCTCCATATGTAAATTTTAAAATATAGACTTAACTGCAGAGACATCTCTGCCATTTAAATATATTTTACATTGTAATCGGTTTCCTGTCAAGAGGTTTTTGTAAAAAACCTATAAAAATTTTCACAGAAAAAGGAGAAAATCAGAAATTGACCGCTCCCAGCTTTGCATAGGCTCTGCGGAGAACATCCTTGGAGACCTTGTATATCCCACTTGACTTAACAGGTCTGTCCTGCTTCATCAGACGGAATATTACATAATTCTCCTCATGCTCATCATCGGAGTAAAACGCCGCCTCGATATATTCCTCTTTCAGCGCATAATAATTCACAGGCTTTAGTTTAACAAGATATTCCTCCGACCTCTCCATTTCTGAGCATATGACCTCAAGCTCCTCAGAAACATAATTCACAAGCTTGCATTTCATGGAAGCAAGCCGTTTTTTAAGAGGCTGTTCCTCGGGAGCCTTTTTCTTAAAAACATCAAATAATCCCATACATTCACCTTTTGTTTCCAAGCAGCGCCCTGAGCATATCCACTCTCAGCCTGTCCCTGTGTTCAGGCTTCACAAGATAATAAAGATAGCTTTCAAGGATATTCACAGGATGCATGAGCCTGCCTTCTATCTTGAAATTCTCAAATCCCATTGGGACGTATTTTTCATATATGGCTTCGGGAGAAATATTCGTCTCAAAATTCAGAGTATCATAAAAATTAAGGTTAGTATTGGGGCATGGAAATTCCGTATCGGGAATTGGCTTCATCATATCGCTGTCGGAACCGAAAACCTGCCTGTTAATCTCAAACTGCCGCTCACCGAGAAACTCATAATGCTTCTTTCTCCGTCTGCAATGGGGAGTGCAGTAGGAATTAACAAGCAGCTCGATCTTATCCTTGTGAGGCAGCGCTTCAAGCTCCTCAAAGCGGTTGTTCCAGTTGTAGTCGAGGACAACAAGCTTATAATCCTTTTCAAGCTCGTTTAGCAGCTCCTCCCTGTTTTCAATCTGCTTAACGGTGGAGGATATAAGAGGATATGCGGGATATTTATTTCTTATGTACTCCTCAAGCACGGGAACATTCACGATAATCTCGTTCAGCCCGTTTTCCGCAATTCTGGTTATCATATTGCAGAAGGGGTCGGAAAGGTGCTTTTCGGTTACAAGAGGATTCGTGAAGGTGTATCTGATAGGGATACCCCGTGAATTGTACTCCTTAATGATAAAGTCGATAAATTCACGTCGAACTGCTCCAACAGCCGCCCTTCCCCCGTTCCATGCGGCAGGGGGAAAACATCCGTAGGATGAGGCTATTTTTATCCCGTCATAAAAATACTCGGGACGTTCCTTCAAAGCGTCTGCAAAGGTCAGATTCATTTTATAATTGCCGCAAAAATCGGGCAGGTGAAAATTTATGCTCATTATAATTCCTCACATATCAAATTATAATATTATTTTAACAGATTTTCATCTTCCCGTCAATAGTATTTGTGTGAATTTTCACAAAAATTTGCAGCTAATGCCAACAAGTTATATTTCAATTGCAGCAAAAATCTCCCCTTTATCAGACATTTTAACGGAGCATTATATACCGAAATGTCATTATAAAGGGGAGATAATAATTTTATATTACGAGATTATTCCACATTATAAAATTACTTTTTAAGCTTAACAGCTTCCTTGACCTTAGTCACAATATTTTCTGCGGAAAGACCAAATTCCTTGAGAAGCTCGACAGCAGGACCCGAGTGACCGAATACATCGTTTACGCCGACCTTAATAACAGGAACGGGGCAGCACTCAGTAACAGTTTCCGCAACAGCAGAGCCGAGACCGCCGATAACACTGTGCTCCTCAGCTGTAACAATAACGCCTGTTTCCTTAGCAGCCTTGCAGATGATATCCTTGTCAAGAGGCTTGATGGTGTGGATATTGATAACTCTTGCGTTAATGCCCTCAGCAGCAAGTGTATCCGCAGCCTTCAGAGCCTCGTTTACCATAAGGCCTGTTGCAACGATAGAAACATCGCTGCCGTCTCTGAGCAGAACACCCTTGCCAAGCTCGAATTTATAGGAATCCCTGTCGTTGAAAACAGGAACAGCAAGACGACCGAAGCGCATATAAACAGGTCCCTCAAAATCGAGAGCAGCCTTAACAGCAGCCTTTGCCTCAACATCATCAGCAGGATTGATGATAGTCATTCCGGGGATAGTTCTCATAAGAGCGATATCCTCGTTGCACTGATGAGTAGCACCGTCCTCACCGACGGAAATGCCGGCATGAGTTGCGCCTATCTTAACATTAAGGTGGGGATAACCAATGGAGTTTCTTACAATTTCAAAGGCTCTGCCTGCCGCAAACATAGCAAAGGAGCTTGCAAAAACCTTCTTGCCTGTGGAAGCGATACCAGCAGCAATGCCCATCATATTAGCCTCGGCAATACCGCAGTCAAAAAATCTTTCGGGGCACGCCTTCTTGAAAATACCTGTCTTTGTAGCTGCCGCAAGGTCAGCGTCAAGAACGATAAGGTCGGGATATTCGCTGCTAAGCTCAGCCAAAGCCTCGCCGTAGCTCTCTCTTGTAGCCTTTTTGATTACATCTGCCATAGTCTTAGCCCTCCAGTTTCTCAAGCTGAGCCTTAAGCTCGCCCATAGCCTGCTCGTACTGCTCTGCATTGGGAGCGGAGCCGTGCCAGCCTACCTGATTTTCCATAAAGGAAACGCCCTTGCCCTTAACGCTCTTCTGAACGATAGCAACAGGCTGACCGTTTATCTTCTCAGCCTCATCGAATGCCTTTTCGATCTCATCAAAATCGTGAGCGTTTACAGTGATAACGTGCCAGCCGAATGCCTCAAACTTGTCAGTGATAGGCATAGGAGAGCATACATCGGTAATCTTTCCATCGATCTGGAGACCGTTGTTATCAATAATAGCAACCAGATTGTCAAGCTTGTTGTGAGCAGCAAACATAGTGGCCTCCCAAACCTGACCCTCCTCGATCTCACCATCTCCGAGAACAGCGTAAACCTTGTAGCTGTCGCAGGAGATCTTGCCCGAGAGAGCCATTCCGCAGGCAGCGGAAATGCCCTGACCGAGAGAACCTGTGGACATATCAACGCCGGGAATATGCTTCATATCAGGGTGTCCCTGCAGTCTGGAACCGATCTTTCTGAGAGTTTTAAGCTCGTCCACCTCGAAAAATCCTCTCTGCGCAAGAACAGAATACAGCGCAGGTGCGGTATGACCCTTTGAGAGAACAAGTCTGTCTCTGTCAGCCATCTTGGGATTTTTGGGATCAACGTGCATTTTGTGGAAATAGAGATAGGTAAGCATATCCGCAACAGAGAGGGAGCCGCCGGGATGGCCTGATTTTGCGTTATAAACGCCCTCAATGATACCCATTCTCACCTTGCAGGCTGTGATCTCAAGCTGCTTTTTAAGCGTCTGGTCCATGACTTTAAATCATCCTTTCAAATTTTCCTCAAAGGGAATTTAATATGTAATTTATTGCATCGGCAGCCGCTCCGTGGGAGCAGTCCGAACTGCTTACAAAATCGCATACCGCCTTGACTTCATCAATTGCGTTTGAGGGACAGGCGGCAAAATCTGCAAGCCTCAGCATTTCCAGATCATTATTGTAATCCCCCATTGCAGCGGTAACGCTGCCTTCCTCCCCGTAAAGCTCCATGAATTTCTTCATGGCTGAGCCTTTTGAGCAATCCTTGGGGAGCATTTCGTGATATATTGCAGAAGACGTGATAAACTCCACATCTTCCGCAAAAGGAAGCCCCGCTGCATATTCGGCAAACGGCTTCACAGATGTCTCGGGCATTGCAAAAAGCACCTTGCAACAGTTTCCGGAGGGAATGTCCTCAAGGGAATCCATAATTTCTGCGGTAAATCCGCCGATTTTCCAGTGCCGCCGCTCGTAATCATTTATCTGAACGTCGTAAATTGCTTCGGGAGTGCATATTTCAGCGCAGGCTTCGGGAAATTTACGTAGCAGCTCCGCTATCATGACCCTCGACTTATCCTCGGGAAGAAACCTTGACCACATGATCTTGTTTTCATGGCAGTCATAAATCATTCCCCCGTTGCAGAGAATAACGGGGCAGTCGATGCCCGCAGGCTCAAAATAATGCCTTGTTGCCTGCAATACTCTTCCCGTGGCGACCACAAATTTTCCGCCCGCCTCACGAAGCCGCAGAATGGCATCAAGATTATCCTCGGAAAGAGTCTTGTCGGCGCTCAGAAGAGTGCCGTCCATATCGCTGAAAAAAATTATTTTTGTTTTATCGCCCATCATAATGCCTCGCTTCATCATCCACCCACCTTTCGGAGAACTTCATGGAAATACTGAGGAAGCTCGCTTTCAAATTCCATGTATTCATAGGTGACAGGATGAACGAAACCTATCTTACCTGCATGGAGACATTGCCCGTCAATGCCCTTGAAGGGCTTGCCGTAAACATCGTCTCCCAGCACAGGATGACCGATATAAGCCATGTGAACCCTTATCTGATGAGTTCTTCCCGTTTCAAGCCT
>JAGBFZ010000009.1 GCA_018110855.1 Oscillospiraceae bacterium | reverse complement strand
TCATAGCAGTAGGTACTGCCCTGTCTTCCGCCGCCTGCACGCCCGAAAAGGGCAGTGCGGAAAACACCTCCGTCTCCCAAAGCACCGAGCTTACTCTGTCAAATCCCAAAGCAAGCAAGGAAGCCAAAGCGCTGTATAATTACATCTGCGACACCTACGGAAATGGCATAATCTCGGGACAGCAGGAGTCCACCTGGATGGGCAGCGAACAGTACGAGTTTGAGTACATCTATGAAAATACGGGCAAATACCCTGCAATACGTGGACTTGACTATATGAACGACGATTTCGACGGCGTAAACCGCCGTGCGGAGGACTGGCATAACAGAGGCGGAATTGTCACCATCTGCTGGCACTGCGGCTCGGATTTCAGCCATAGCTGGGACGAATGTATGAAAACCGAGATAGCCGATTGGGACAAGGCTCTCACCGAAGGAACAGCGGAATACAAAAAGCTTATCGCAGGCATGGACAAGGGAGCAAAGGCTCTCAGCGAGCTGAAAAAAAAGAATATCCCCGTTCTGTGGAGACCCTTTCATGAGTTTGACGGCGGCTGGTTCTGGTGGGGAAAGGGCGGCGCAGAGAATTTCAAAAAGCTCTGGCGGATAATGTACGACAGATACACAAACTATTGGGGTCTTGACAATCTTATCTGGGTGCTGGGCTATTCGGGAAACGGCAAGGGCTATGATAAGTGGTATCCCGGAGATGAATACGTTGACATTTCGGGAGCGGATTCCTACAAGGACGGCGCAAACGGAAAGCTATACAAAAAGGTTGCGGATATAGTCGGAAAAAGCGCTCCTGTCTGCTTCCACGAGTGCGGACGTATCCCCACAGTTTCGCAGCTTGAAAAGGATAATGCTGACTGGGTATGGTTCATGACATGGCATACTGAGTACATTACCGATAAAAACGACCCTGCTGAGCTGAAAGAGATATACAACAGCGATTATGTGATAACTCTGGATGAGCTGCCGAAATTATATAAGCAATAAAATGTGGCTGCCGCGGAATGCGTTTGGCAGAAAAACCAATAGTTGATTGTGGGAGCAATAGCATGAAATAGGTCTGCCTCTTGAAAAAAGGCAGACCTATTTCAATTTGACTTCAAATTCGATTTTATTCTCCTCGGGACATTCTGCACGAATAGAGCCTCCATGTCCCTCTGCGATGCTGCGGGCAACGGAAAGTCCGATGCCAAATCCGCCTGTTTTGGAGCTGCGTGATTTATCTGCACGGTAAAAACGGTCAAACAGCTTATCGAGATCATCGGGATCAATTTTTTCGCACTCATTGGAGGTGCGTATCAGAACGCCTTTCTTTGCTTTTTCCAGAGAAAAATCGATAGGAGAGCCGCTTGAGGCGTATTTTACAGCATTATCAAGCAAAATTGAAACAAGCTGCCTTACAGCATATTCGTCACCGTAATAGGTGATATCAGGAGCGACAGTGATATTCAGCTTGTGTCCCATTGACAGGGCGAAGTCAACAAAGGATTCGGCAGTTTCACTTATAGTTTCGCTGATAGAAAAATGCTCAAATTTAAGCGGAGATTCTTCCTCGTCCATTCTTGAAAGCGTTACCAATGAATTTACAAGATCCTTGAGTCTTTCTGTCTGCGACATTGCTTTGTCTATCCATTTTTGTCTGCCTGTTTCCATTTCCAGGACCTTGAGGCTTGTTGCTATTACGGTGATCGGAGTTTTCAGCTCATGGCCGGCATCTGTAATAAACTGCTTCTGCTGCTTTGCACTTCGGACAACAGGATCAATTGCTTTTTTGGAAAAGAAAACAATGGGGATATATACCAAGACTATGCATATTATCATTGCGGCAAAGGAGCAGACAGCAAAAATTTTTAATGAGCGAAGTTCACGGTAGCAGTCAAGAAATACTGCCATGTATTTGTCTTCACCGTGCTGTACAACGCAGAATTTGTAGTTGGAGTAATACCCGTAGCCTGCGCCGTGCTTTTGCGCCACCGAAATATATTCGGAAATGTCATCGTCTGTAATTGCGGCAATATGATCCAGATCGGCAAGTAGCGGCTCACCGTTCCCGTCAAAGCGCAGATAAAAATAACGTGTGGAATACGGAGTTTCCTGATTAAAGGGAGCTCTGCGGTTATCGGGTCTCCTGTTCGGAACCATGCTTTTATCGGACGTATCATCTATGCCAAAATCATTGCGTGAAGGGAAATTTCCCTGATTTTCACAGAGCATATCCAGCATGTCTGTCAGATCGGAATCGGTGGAAATAAAGTTAGCAAGGTTTACAATGAGCGAGAGGATCAGCATTACTGCCGTGACAGATAACATGGCAATGCGTATAAACCGCTGCCGTAATCTTTTGATCATGCTTTATCCTCCAGAACATAACCAAGTCCGCGATTTGCGTAAATGGAAACAGCGGAGCCGATAGACTTCAGTTTTTTGCGCAGATTGGAAATGTGTACCCAGACAACGTTTATCTCGGCATCACAGTCCCAGCCCCAGATCTTTTCCATGAGCCGATCGGCAGAAAAAATTATATTGGGAGATCTCATAAACATTTCCATTAACTGAAATTCACGGCCGCTGAGCCGTACCGACCTGCCGCCGCATTCCAGCATACCATTGCCTGTGTTCAGCTTAATATCTCCGAAGGAAAGCACAGTCGGCTTATATTCCTCGCTTCGCCTCAGCATGGCACGGACACGGCATATCAGCTCATCGGGTTCAAATGGCTTTGGAAGATAATCATCTGCGCCGGCATTGAAGCCTATAATACGGTCGTCCTTCTGTACTTTTGCGGTAAGCATCATAATGGGGATTTTGATCCCTTCGCTGCGCAGCTTTTGCAATACCTCGATCCCGTTCATTTTCGGCATCATAACATCTAAGATTATTGCGTCATATTCACCCGACGAACCGTATTCATAAGCGGAAAAGCCGTCGTTCACTGCATCGACTGAAAAATGATTCTTTTCAAAAAAAACAGTCAGAGCTTCCGCCAGATCAAGCTCGTCCTCTGCTATAAGCAAACGCATATCGTTCACCCGACTTTCTTAAATATACATATTTTTGTCAAGTTATATTATATAAGCGAAATGTAAAAAAGTCAACAGCATGCTTATAAAATTTCTGTTCCGGCTTCCTTGCAGCAGACAATGCTCAGGTTTCCGTTTCGGCATCGTATCTCATCAAGAAATTCTTTCGGTACATTGTTTCCTTTTAGAGTAATAATGTATTGCAGTTCATAAAGGGTGCCCATATTTGTTGTTTTGATCTTATCCAAAGAATAGTTCTTTACATAAATATTGAACAGATCATCGAAAAGACCGTCATAGTCCAGATTTTCGGGAATCGTGATCTTCAGGACGCGCTCTGCTGACCCGCTCTGTCCGAATTTTAATGCTGTCAGCAGAAGCATTGCAGCGGCAATGACAACAAAAGAAATTATCCCCAAAGCCACATATCCCATTCCGTCAGCAAGACCTATTGCCATAGCAAGGAAGATCAAGCCGATCTCTTTTGCCGTTCCGGGTACAGAACGGAACCTGACAAGACTGAATGCGCCTGCAACGGCAACGCCTGCTCCGATATTGCCGTTTACCAGCATGATAACGATTTGTACAACAGCAGGAATGATTGCCAGAGTAACCGCAAAGCTCTGAGAACATCCGGATTTGAACATTCCAATAAAAGCAGTACCTATTCCCAGCAGCAGAGAAATGACAGTACAGATCAAAAAAGCAGATAGAGTGATCTCAGTTCCTATAATTGAATCAAGCACAGTGAAATGCCTCCTTTTGGGTTTTGTTTATTTTATTTTTGAGAATATTTTCACAGTAGCAGGTGCCGTATTTTGAAAATGATACAGGGAAAACGCCTGCTTCCGAAAGCAGCCTGCTGAGCCATAGCGGGCATACACCGGGCATTTTGATCTCCATCAGTATCTTAACCTTTTTTATAGGAGTAATTCGATATGACTTGTACTAAATGCGGATATGATAACAAGGACGGCAGCAAATTCTGCCTTAAATGCGGAAACAGACTTGCCGAAGAAGCTCAGAGCGAAATATGCTATGATAAACAAAATATTCCCGATGAAAATAATGTTTGCACGGAAATCTCCGATACTGTGAAAAATATTACCGATAAATCAGAGCAGACGGCAGGCGTTATTATAGACCCACCCCATAAAAATATAAACAAAAATCTTGTTATTGCCTTGTCTGCGGCGGCTGTAATTATCATTTCGGCAGCTGCTGCCGGCATATTGTCAAAAAACAATGACGATGAGGTGTCTTTTATCTCAGTGAGCGATACAGAGACACAGACTACTCTGACCGAAGCGGTTACTTCAGCGACCACAGCAAAAACCACTGTAACTGCAAAGCAAACCACAAGAGCTACAAGCACGACCACCGAAGTGACAACGACCACACAGGCTGAAACCTTGCCTCTAAGAAGCAATGCTGCATCCTATTACTTATCTTGCGGTACTATTGATTTTGTGGATAATAATGAGTTCTATAAATTCATAGGTGATTATTGGGATGAATATTATATTCTTAATTATCAGCTTACTCCACGCGTTAATTTGACAAATAGTGAAGTTTCTTCCAGAATAGAGAGTGAACTTACCTATCTTCTTTCATCTCCATCCATTGGAGCAAGTGAAGATTTTATAAGAGTCTATACATTGCCAAATAATATCTACAGTAAAAGTATTGTTGAATATGAAAAAAGAATTGAATCAGTATATGAAGAAAATGGCATTCTCTTTATTTCGATTCTCGATTATATGAATGACGAATTTGATGATTATACATATGTGATTGTTAATGGATATATATTTGATTTATCCTTCGGTGAACAATATTCGTTTTTTGATTTTGTAACTGACAAGGATAAATTTGAAAATGCAGTTAATGAATATATACAAAATCATGTTTATTTTGCTGAATATAACAACAATTGGGTATATGGAAATATGAGATATGATGGTGAAAATCTGTATATTAATTATCAGGAGTATACAGTTGATATACCCGCATATGTATGGCGTGATTATGTTGATTTTTCCGTTAATAACAGCTCATCAAAAATATCCGTTACAAATATTGATGACAGCTATAAAGAGGACAAGTCATACACAACAGAACCCGGATATATCGAAGGTCCGCCAAGTAATTTTGATGAATTAGGATTATATTGGATATTTAGCGATATGCTCATACGCCGCAAGGCTGCAAAGCCTGCAGATAACAAGAGGTGATACTATGAATGTACCCGAAACTTTTTCGGAGTGGTGCGATCTGTTTGATGATTTCAGAAACAGACGCCGAGATGATGAAGTTCTTGAAGCAGCAGCCTCGGCTGAATTTGACGATACGCCGATCGTTGCCGAGATGTGGGCAGAGGAATATCTTAATGCAATTAATGACCGACTGAAGCTCGCACAGAAAAGATTTGAAAGAGATATGTCATATGCCAAAGGCAGTGACGCAGACATCCACAGAGCACTTTTTTCACTGAAAAGAGAACTTAAATACATAT
>JAGBFZ010000066.1 GCA_018110855.1 Oscillospiraceae bacterium | reverse complement strand
TGATTTCGTTTTGTGGCTTGGTGTTTTGCTCTTATCTATTGGTATTTATATTTTATCACTATTTTCTGCATTTTTCAATCTATTTTATATTCTTTATACAGATATAATGCTTTTTGCATGATTTCATAACATTTTTATTGTTATGTCTATATTTTTGAAAATAGTATTGACGAATTTGTTGAAATGTGATATGATTAATTTCAGAATATTTTTACAATGGCATACTTGGCGATAGCAGGATATTACTTTTATATATATAGGGTGTGCCTTAAAATCTAATATGAGCGGAGAGATCGATTTGGATAAGCGCAGACCTTTGATCGCTGTTCTCGTAAACGAGGCAGACAGAAGCTTTATTTGCGGAGCCATGATCGCGATCCAGAAGGAGCTTTTTGCAGCAGATATGGATGTTGCGGTTTTTTCCACACTTCTAACAAGACATGAGGATGAATCTCTGGAAAATAAGCTCTTTGAGATCGTAAATTACGACAGTGTAGACGGAGTTATAGTATTTCTCGAGGGGCTCAACAGCGAGGATATCCGTAAGTCAGTCGGCGAAAAGCTAAAAAAGATCGGCAAGCCTGTGATTTACATGGACGAGTATGAGCCTGATGAAAATAATACCGTTTTCGATTATGATGAATGTGCTGAAATGGCAGTGAGCCATCTTTCCGAGGTACATGGGATCAAAACAGCTGCGTTTGTGGGAGGATACGAGGATTCGGATTATTATGAATGCTTGAGAAAAAGCTTTCTTTCCGCTATTGAGAAGCATGGAATAACCATACCCGAAGGAATGGTTTATTTCGGCAAAGAGGTTTTCGGCGATTTTGGTGTTATTGCAGACAGTCTGACCGAGAAAGGGCTTCCACAGGCAGTGATCTGCTGCAGCGACTATGCGGCGGCTTCTGTGATAGGTGAGCTTTACCGCAGAAATATCCATGTTCCAGAGGATATTATCGTTACAGGCAGCTGTTATGGCGAGCCATATCCGACTGATAAGATGAACATTACCTCTGTAAAAAGAGATCCGTCCAGAATCGCAGTAAATGCTGCCCGTAAGCTGATCGCATTAGTAAACGGTTCGGAATATATCCCCGATGAGAGTGTTTCTTCCGAGCTTGTCAAGGGCATCAGCTGCGGCTGCGGAGATATTGACCTTCATATGCTTTCAGAGGCAGCAAGACGTGATATCCTGCCCTATGGAGATATTAGCTTTGATTCGTGCTATAACTATATGCAGGATGAATTAATTGGCGCTCCTGATTTTTCCGAATTCCTTTGGAAGCTGGACTGGTATACCTTTTATATCAGCGGATTAAAAAGCTTCTGGATGTGTCTGAACGAAAATATAATGCATATAAGTGCCGATGTTACCGAATATACCGATATTATGGAGCTTCCTTATATGAGAATTGAAGGTCAGGGCTCTGTTGATCTCGAGCGGAAATTCAGCCGAAGCGAAATGCTTCCCTTCATTTTTGAAAAAAGAGATAAACCCTCTGCATTCATATTTACTCCGCTTTATTTTGATAAGATCAATTTCGGATATATCGTCCTTTCCTTCGGTGACAGCGGGGAAGTGTATGACAGCGTTTTTGTTAAGTGGCTCAGGTATGTTACAAGAGCACTGGAAAAGCAGCGCAGACATACGATATACTGTGACGATACCACAAATGCTCAGATACGCGATCAGCTTACCGGCCTTTTGAATATGCGCGGCTTCAAGCGGTTGATGACCGAGGAATTTAACAGGAGCAAGGGAAAGCTCCTCAGAATAATTTCTGTGGATATAGATAATCTTAACGGTATCAACAAGGCATATGGCTATAAGGAGGGCGACAGGGTACTTCAGAAAATGGCGGTTATTCTGAATAACTGCGCAGGAGACGGAGATATCTGTGTCAGAGTCAGCGGAGATGAGTTTATAATTGCCGGTATTCTGGATAATAACGATCCCGCAGACGAGGTACCATTAAAGCTTGAAAGAAATCTTAATTCCTATAACAGCACAAATACAAACGGATTCGGAATACATATTTTCTATTCCCGTGTGACTGCTGTGTTCGATTCAAAAGAGCTGCTGGATAAGCTGCCCTATGAAGCAGCTTATCAGCGCAATATGACAAAGGATAATCACAATAAAAAGCGGCTGCTGAAGGTTCCTTCCAAGGCAGAGGATTTTGATCCCAATGAGCGTCAGTATGTTGCAAAAATGCTCAATGATAATCTGCTGCAATATCAGTTTCAGCCCATTGTTGACGCTCATACAGGTGATATATTCGCATATGAGGCTCTTATGCGTTCGGTAGGCGGAGCAAGAATATCCCCTGTTTCGATCCTGAATCATGCTTCCGCTCTTGGGAGACTGGGAGATGTGGAGCGTCTTACTCTTCTCAATGCCTTTAGTTATCTTAACGAGCATCGTGAGGAATTCGGAAATAAGCTGCTTTTTGTTAACAGTATTCCATCATGCATTCTTTCAGATGAGGATTTTGACGAGCTGTACTCTAAATTCAGAGGCATCATGGAGAATGTGGTAATAGAATTTACAGAGCAGACCGAGGCAAATCCCGAGCAGCTCAAGGCAATAGTTGCCAGAAGCCGGAAGATGAAATTCAAGATCGCAATTGATGATTATGGAACAGGCTATTCCAATATCAGCAATCTTCTGAACTTTATGCCCCATTGTGTAAAGATCGACCGCAGTCTCATAATGAATATCCAGACCGACAAGCGCAAGCAGCACTTTACAAGGAACATTATCGAATACGCTCATGATAATAATTTCAACGTTCTCGCTGAGGGAGTTGAGACCTCGGAGGAGCTTTCAACAGTCATTTCAATGGGAGTAGATCTGATACAGGGATATTATACTGCTAGGCCTTCCTATAATCCTGTAGATTCTATTGAACCTGAAATTGCGGAAGAGATCGTCCGTATATATGCTCAAAGCAAGAATATAAATGCTCCTAAGACATATTTCACCTGTGATGAGACCGATAATGATATAAAATCTCTCGATCTTGATAATTTCACGGAAATTTTTATCAGCGGCAGCTATTATACATTAAACGGAAGCGTGGGTTACTCGTCAGATCTGATGGTGATCATAAAGGATAATCTTGAGTGTACCCTTAATCTTTCAAACGTTGATCTTAGGAACGAGCATGGAGAGTCAAGCATTATTCTTGGCAGAAACTGCAAGCTGACTCTGAATATAATCGGAGATGTGTTTATTGCAGGTTCGATCATGGTCCCTGAAACTGCCGAGCTGAAGATCGTTGGCAGCGGCAGACTTTCGGTAGTTCCGCAGTCAAATCAGAAATTTGCCATCGGCTGCGATCTGAATCATTCCTACGGAAATATCGGAATATATCTGGATAATTGTCTCGAGGTCAGAACAGCCGCCGAAAAGAGTGTTGCAATAGGAGGAGGATATAACCGCAGTGCTTCAAGAATCGACATCAGAACAAAGGAAATTTCAGTTGATATCAGCGGAAAAAAGATTCTGGGAATCGGCTGCTTTTATTCCGAGCCTATTGTAGACATATGCAGTTCCTCAGCAGCATTCAGACTTCAGTGTGCTGAAGGAATAGCTGTCGGCACCTTTGGAAAGGGAATAAAAATGTCTGTCAATGATTCAAAGCTGAAGGTGAGAGCTGAAGGAGACAATATTTCAGGTGTATATGCAGTTGAAGCCGGAGATGGACTTATCAACATCTTAGACAGCAATATAGAGATGAAATATAATGGAAAAGTTATTCACGGCATTGGCTTTGAAAACGGAGGCGGAGACATTAATATATCTGACTGCTCCTGTGATATCAGGATCGAAGGTATAAAGTGTTTTGCTGTTGGAAGCTGTGATAAAAGGTCTGATATCGCTTTAAAAAAATGCAAGGGAACAGTTTATGTTGCTGCCGGAGACCCTCATATCTTTTTGGCTGATAATAAGCTCCTGGCGATGACTGATTGTGAAATCTCAGGATACGAAGGCTCATAAAAACAAGCACATTTTCCGTGATGATATCACGGAAAATGTGTTTTTGTATATAATGGATATGTAAAGTATTTATATGAAATTGAGCGAAAATTAAGCCTGAATTCAGAAAAAAGATATATAATGTATGTTATAATGATACAAAGGATGGTGATCGTATGCGTTTGCTTGTCGCCGAAGACGAAAAAGATATTGCAAAGGCTTTGGTTATGCTTTTGCAAAAGAATAACTACTGTGCCGACTACGTTAATAACGGAACAGACGCCCTTGAATATATCCTGACAGGAAACTATGACGGCGTGATACTCGATATAATGATGCCCGGAATGAATGGTATCGATGTTCTGAAAGAAATTCGTAAAAAGGGAGTAGATATCCCGGTGCTTATGCTCACCGCCAAGGGAGAGCTTGATGATAAGGTGGAAGGGCTTGACGCAGGCGCAGATGATTATCTTGCAAAGCCCTTTGCGATACCTGAGCTTATGGCGCGTGTCAGGGCAATGCTCAGAAGACGGACTGATTTTAAACCTGACATTCTTGCGGTCAAAGATGTCAGACTTAATCGTTCAATAATGGAAATAGAGTTCGGAGCTTCGGAAGCCAAGCTCAGCACAAGAGAATATCAGGTGATGGAAGAGCTTATGGAGAATTTCGGTCGAATAGTTACGGTGGATCATTTTATGGAGCATATATGGGGCTAGGACAGCGATGTTGAAGCAGGAATTATCTGGGTGATAATTTCAGCCTTGAGAAAAAAACTTTTGGAAATAGGTGCTCCGCTCTCCATAAAAACTATTCGCGGGGCTGGATATACTCTGGAGG
>JAGBFZ010000065.1 GCA_018110855.1 Oscillospiraceae bacterium | reverse complement strand
GTGGAATATCCGTCTGTCGATGGAATATCAGCCCGCCGTGCTGGTAACGCTCCTGCTGCTCCCGCTGTATATCCTGCTTGAACAGAATGACGGTGCACTTTCCATACTTGCCGTAATATCAGGCGTTATGATAGCTTTCTTCGATTTTCTTACCTGCGAAACTCTGACCATACTTATCCCCCTGCTTATCGTGTTCATCATGAGAAAGCAGGACAACAGGCTCCCCGACCTGCGGAGCAATATGCTGCTGATGCTCAAATGCGGCTCGGCGTGGGGGCTGTCCTACGCAGGAACATTTCTCGTGAAATGGAGCGCCGCAAGCCTTGTAACGGGCGAAAACAAATTCATAGCAGCGCTTACTTCCGCCGAGATACGAATTTCAGGTGAGGCTGAACAGCTATCTCCCGTCGAGCAGCTCTTCCTTGCCCCGGCAGCAAACATTTCGACTCTTTTCGGCGGCACAGAACGTGTGGACTGTGGCGCTATAGCGGCAGGACTTGTGATATGCGTTATTGTTTTCGGCTCGGTATTCTACCTGTTCCGCAGCCGAGAGCGGTTTGACCGCAGCTTTGACCTTACCATGCTGATACTCGGTGTGCTGCCGTTTGCGAGATTTTTCCTGCTGAATAATCACTCCTATCTGCACGAGTTCTTCACATACCGTGCCCTTGCCTCGACAATTCTGGCATTTCTGGCTGTTATGTGGTACTGGGTGGAATTTTTCCCTAAAAAGAAAAGCTCCCCGAAAAAAGGAAAAAAAAAGCATGGACGAAATTGAGCTGACTATCCTTATGCCCTGCCTCAACGAGCAGCAGACCGTTGCCCAATGTGTGCGGCAGGCGCAGCGGTTCCTTACAGAAAGCGGCATCTGCGGAGAAGTGCTGGTCTCCGACAACGGCAGCACGGATAATTCGGCAGCACTGGCACAGGAGGCAGGTGCCCGTGTGGTAAACGTGACCGAACGTGGCTACGGCAATGCCCTTATCGGCGGAATAAAAGCTGCCCGCGGAAAATACGTCATCATGGGTGACTGTGATATGAGCTACGATTTTCTGCATCTGGACGGATTTATGGAGAAGCTGCGCGAGGGATACCCTTTGGTAATGGGCTGCCGCATGGACAATATTGCACCGGGCGCCATGCCGTTTTCGCACCGATATATCGGCGTTCCTGTACTTTCGTTTCTTGGCAGACTGCGGTTTCACACCTCGGTGCGGGACTTTCACTGCGGACTGCGCGGCTTCGATCGGCAAAAAGCGCTTGCCTTGGGACTTTCCTGCAGCGGCATGGAGTTCGCCACCGAAATTATCGGAAAGTTCGCTCTCTCAGGTGCGGCTATCGCAGAGATCCCGGTTACGCTTACCCCTGACGGACGCAGCGGCAGGTCACATCTGCGGGCGATACGGGACGGTCTGCGGCATATTCGGTACATATTCTTCGGCTGTCGGAAATAGTTCGGCAGTTCCGCTTATCCATTATCATTCTATTGTTTATTAAAGCCAACAAAATAACTGCACTTAACGAAGAACTATGCAAAACAGCCGAGTTGATATATTGTCCATTGGTTGGTTAGTGATTAGTATTATTTGCCGGCGGACTCGATATACAAAGTTTTTTCTGCCTATGAATTTCATATTTTTTTGATGTCCAAAGCAGCAAATTTATGCCTGACCCTGTTTTAACCTAAAAAAAGCACCAAAGCGGGCTTTGCCTGCTTTGGTGCAAATATTTTGTTATGGAGTGCAACAGTCTCTTTTTCCGTATTATGATACAGCTCACTTTTTAAGAGTGAATTTTCCTGTAAGGCGCTTCATTGTGTTTGCCTGTCCCGCAAGCTCCTCGGCAGCAGCAGCGCTTTGCTCGGAAGCCGCAGAATTGTTTTGTGTCACCTCGGAAAGCTGTTCAACACCGACAGTCACCTGATTTACCGCCTCGGACTGCTTGTGAGAATTACGGGCAATGTCATCGATAGCTGTGATTATATCACCAATGTTCGTGACAACGGTGTTAAGGGATTCGGCAGTCCGGTTTGCGATCTGCGAGCCGTTCTCCACCGCCTCCATTGTCTTGCCGATGAGCGCAGAGGTGTTCTGAGAAGCCTCAGCGGACTTGGAGGCAAGGTTTCTAACCTCGTCGGCAACCACAGCAAAGCCCTTGCCCGCTTCGCCTGCTCTTGCGGCTTCCACAGCGGCATTCAGCGCTAAGATATTGGTCTGGAATGCGATGTCCTCTATGGTCTTGATTATTGCGCTTATCTGATCGGCATTATCGCTGATATCCTTCATAGCGTCAAGCATATGGTTCATACGCTCATTGCTGAGGTTAGCCTCGCTGCCGATGGAATTCATACTTTCGCTGACCTGCTCTGCCTGTGCGGCATTGGTCTTTATCTGTCCCGACATTTCTTCTATCGTAGACACAAGCTGTTCGATGGAGCCTGCCTGCTCGGTGGAGCCTGAAGCCAGCGCCTGCGCTCCGCCGGAAACCTGATCTGCGCCGTTTGCCACCTGATCTGCCGCTTTGTCTATCTCCACAAGAGTGCTGTTAAGTGAAGCAGTGATGTTTTCCAGTGCCGATTTAAGTTTTTCAAACTCGCCTCTGTACTCCATTTTAAGGCTGATGTTTAGGTTGCCGGATGCTATCTGGTTAAGCACATCGGACAGCTCGTTAATATATCCCGAATAATTTCTGAGCTGATCTGTGGTCTGTCCCAGACTGTTTGCCAGAACGCCGATATCGTCTTTTGAGGATGCCTTGACGGTAACATCAAGCTCGCCTTCTGCCACCTTCTGAGCCGCACGATTCAGTTCACGAAGCGAACGGGTCATTCTGACAGATACAAGAATTGCAACAACAGCAGTGACTGCGGCAACAACAATTACAGCCGCAAGCATTACCATTACCATATGGACAGACTGCTTAGAAAGCTCGGAATCTTCTACGGTAAAAATAAGCTTCATACCGTTGTCAAGGGTGCTGAAAACAGCATTTCTCTTTTCTCCGCTTATATTGCAGATAATGGGCGTGTCGCTTGCTTCACCTTCGAGAGAGGCAGCAAGCGCATCGGAAGAGCAATACTCCTCAAGCCCTGTGCCGAAGGTCATATCCTTGCCGTACATTACGCTGTTGGCGCTGTCTACAATGATGGGCATTACCGTTTCGTATGTATCGGAGCCTTCTGCGATGTTCTGCACCATAGTAAAATCTATGTCCATACCGATGATTCCCACATTCACTCCATCGTGAAACAGCGGCACAACATAGGATATCATATATATTCCCACGTTCTCATTAAGATATGGATTCATCCATGTAGGCTTGCCGTTGTTGACAGGAGTGTAGTACCAGCCAACGTGTGCAAGGTCAGTCTTGTCGAATGTGCTGAAATCGGTGGGAGTAACGCTCTGAAACTCCTCGGCAGTGCTGTTTCTTGTAAAGAACAAGCCCGAGGTAGGATCAGTGAAATCGGGATTATATCTTATGTAAGCACATATCGCACCGTCGGTATTTTCTGCGGAGCTTAACAGAATAGGCTCAATATTATTTGTGTAATCGGTCACATACTTGTCAACATTCTGAAAGGCATTAAAATCATCGAGGTTGTTCATTGCCACCTCAGCGAGAGTATCAACCGACTGCTCTATCTTGCTGAGATATGCATTTATTTCAGAGCTGATGCTGTTTTCCGCTGTTATCATTATCTTTCGTGAATCTTCGCTGAATGCATTATTAGCACTTAAATTGCCAAGTGTGCCGACAGCTATTGATGCTATTGTGGTGCAAGCCGCAGCCATAATACTGATCTTCTGGGTGATAGTCATACTCATATCTCCTAATATTTTATTGCCGCAGTCTGCTGTCAGCAGGCTGCCTTAGCTCTCGACAGTATTATACCATAATATGCTAAAAATGTCAATGCTGCTGCGCGTAAGTCGGGATGGGGATGAGCAGCAGATATAAGGCACATAAGAAGCCGTGATCATTACAGTCAAATTAATTATACCCTGACCTCCACACGGCTTCCGCCGCTTCTGTCCTTTGAAACGACTATCTGCCTGTCTATCCTGTCCTTGAGCTCCGCCACATGGGATATGATGCCCACAAGCCTGTTTCCGCCGCCTATCTCGGAAAGCGCCTTTATAGCCTGACGAAGTGATTCCTCGTCAAGGGAGCCGAAGCCCTCATCAACGAACATGGAATCAAGCCTGATAGCAGGAGCGGAGGACTGTACCTCGTCCGAAAGTCCCAGAGCCAGAGCCAGAGAAGCCTTAAAGGATTCACCGCCCGAGAGAGATCTGACATCTCTGACAGTGCCGTTGTAGTGATCGAGAACATCAAGCTCAAGACCCTTCTGACCATTTCCCTCAACCTTGTCATACTCACGCCTTTTCAGCTCATACTGATTATCCGACATAATTAGCAGCCTGCGGTTAGCCCTCTCAAGTATCCTGTCAAGGAAATACATCTGTACATAGGTCTCAAAGCTGATCTTCGCCTTGCCCGCCAGCTTTCCGTTTGCAGTGTCTGAAACAGCCATGGCAACAGCATATTTTTTCTCTGTATGAGCAAGCTCTGCCGCCCGAGCCTTTATCTGCATAAGAGCCGATCTGTTAAGATCGATCCTGCCGCGGATAATGATATTTTCATCCGAAACAGCTTTTTTCCTTCCCGAAAGCACATCACGCTTTTCCTCAAGTGACGCAAGATCGATCTCACCGCAGTTCTCAAGCTGACTGCTCAGCTGTTCGATCTGCCCCTTTAACGAATCCGACTCGGCAGAAAACTGCTTATATCTGTTTTCAGCCGCATCAAACTCTCTTCTGAGCCCGTCCTTTACCGCAGAGAGCCTTGATATCTCAGCCATAGCCGCCTCTCTGCCCGAAAATGATACCTCAGCCGAAAGCTTTTTGATGGTCTCTCTCCTTTCGGAAAGAACCGCTTCATCTGAAGATATTGCGCTTTTGAGCTGTGAGATGAACTCCTTTATCCCCTCAGCTTCACGCTCTGTCTCAGGAATAGCCTCAGCCACAGTCTTTTTCCGCTGAAGCCTGTCATTTTCCAGCCGAAGATGCTCTGTCTTTTCGTTTATTTCATTATTAATACTTATCAGCTCGCTGCCGATATATTCAAAAAGAGAGCCTTCATCGCATTTTCCTTTTATCTGCTCCCCTATCCATTTTCGTCCGTTTTCAAATCTGCCCTTTATCTCACCGCAGATGCGGCTTGCCTCATTCATAGCAGTGTTTTTCTTATCCGCAGCGTCCGCCGCCGCTTCAACCTGCTCCTTAGAAGGAGCAAGCTGTGATTTACCTGCAGGAGACGGATGATGCAGCGAACCGCAGACAGGGCAAGGCTGTCCCTCAATAAGCTCTGCCGCCAGAATACCCGCCTGCTCATCATGAAATGCCTTGTTTAGCTTCACATAACGCTCCTGAGCCATGGTGTATTCTCTTGACGCAGCAAGATAATTCCGCTTCTCCTTCTCAAGATTTTCCTCTATCCTGCGCAATTCCTCCGCAGCTCTTTTCAGTCGCTGAGTGTCAGTAAGCCTGTTTCGCAGTCCGTCAATATAATTTTTAAGGTTAGCCGAATTTTCCCCCGCATTTTCCAGCTCCGACAGCTCATTTTTAAGCGCAAGAAGTCTTTCACCGCATACCGAAAGAGAATTTGTCTTTCGGATAAGCTCCGCCCTGCCAAAAGCTAATTTCTTTTCAAGTGCAGCAGCATCCCCCGAGGTTTTTTCAAGCTCCGAGTATTTTTCAAGCTCTGCCCTCACCTTTTCAATCTGTGAGGTAAGCTCGTCCCCCGCGGAAAGCGCCTCTTTTTTTTCGAAAAGCTCCTTTTCAGCCGCCGATAATTTCGGAGCAAGCTCGTCAAGCATTTTCTTCTTACTGCTCAAAGCGTCCTGAGCCTCTTTAATCTTCTTGCCCCTTCCGATATTTTCAAGGACTGCCCCAAGCTCATTATCAATATCCGAAATAGCATCAGACTGTGCAGCCGCCGTTTCCATATCCTCGGAAATAATGCTGTTTATTACATTTTCCGTTTCCTCAAAGGGGATCTCCCCCCGCCTTGCCATCTCAAGCCTTGGAAAATGAACGCTTTGTTCATCGCATTTCACAGCCAGAATAAAGCTGCTGACACCGTTTTTCAGAGCTTCCGCTTCTTTAGCGATCTCAGAAAGCCTGCTTTTCAGATCATCCTGAACCTGCTTGTATCTCTCGGTCTTGAAAATCTTTCTGAAGATCTCCTGCCGCTCGACAGTTCCCGCTAAAAGCAGCTTCAGAAAATCCCCTTGTGAGATCATAGCGATCTGCATGAACTGATCTCTGTCAATTCCGATAATGTCCCGAACAGCATTATTGACATCAGCGAGCTTCCCGTCAAGTATCCTACCGTCAGGATATGTGAGAGAAGCGGAAGCCTTCTGCGAGGTAGTGCCTCCGCCGCTTTTCTTAGCCCGCTCATATTCGGGATTCCGCCTTATAACATAGACCTCGTCCCTGTATTCGAAGGTCAGCTCCGCATAGGTGGGAATATCCCCCGAAGCATATTTTGATCTGAGCATTTTCGGATCTCTGTTGTTTCCGCTTGGTTCACCGTACAGAGCAAAGGTGATAGCGTCAAAAACGGTAGTTTTTCCCGCTCCCGTGTCGCCTGTGATAAGATAAAGCCCGTCCTTGCCCAGCCTGCTGAAATCTATCTCCACAGGGCTGTCATTACTTCCCACATAAGGTCCGAATGCGGACATTTTAAGCCTGATAGGTCTCATATTTCGCTCCATGCCTCCTTGATGACAGCTTCCGCAAACTCTGCCTGCTCCCTGCTCATGGGAATATTATTCTGCTCAGCAAAAAACTCTCCGAAAAGCTTTACAGGATCAGGCTCCCTGACCTCAGCCGCCCCCGAAATAATATTCTGCCTGCGGGTTCGTGCATTGTCGTAATCCATCTTCATCATATTTCGGTAAACAAGCCTCAGCTTTGTAACAGCGTCGGGAATATCCTCCTCGTCGGTGAGCGTAATGTGAACATAAGCGTCGGTATATCCCGTCCCCTCGTAAAAGCTCCTGCTCATAAGCTCCTCATATCTTCCCTTCAGTTCGATCATATCACGCAGAGGGATAAGCTCCTCGGTCCTCACCGTCAAAGTGCCCTTTTCCGAAAGCTCCGCAACAGTAACTGACTTTTTGTGTCCCGCCTCGGAAAATGAGTATTTAAGCGGCGTACCGCAGTATCTTATCCTCTCCGAACCGATATTCTGCGGCGAATGGATATGTCCCAGAGCAACATAATCAAAATCCCTGAAAATATCTGCGCTTACGCTGTCAGTTCCCCCCACAGAAATATCCTCCGAATCGGACCGCAAAGCGCCCGTAACGAACTGATGTGTAATAAGGATATTTCTTTCCGCAGTGTTGATTTCCAGATGTCTCACCGCAGTCTCCACAGCTGAGGAAAAGCCCTCCGTGTCATCATCGGGAAAAAATGCCCTTACCGCCGAAGGTCTCAGAAACGGCAGCATATAAACATTCACCCTGCCGAACTCGTCCTCCATAATAACGGGGCTGACATTACCGCTGTAAACAGGGGAAAAATGAATACCGCTCCCATCCATTATCCTTGAACCGAAGGATATCCTCTCCGCCGAATCGTGATTTCCGCTTATAATAAAGGTATGTATCGCCCTCTCCGCAATACGGCTGATAAAATCATCAAACATCGCCACCGCCTCAGCAGGAGGAACCGACTTGTCATAAATATCTCCCGCAATAATAATGCCATCGGGTCTTTCCCTGTCAATAATGCCGATGATCCTGTCAAGAATATATTTCTGATCCTCCATCATGGAAAACTCGTTCACTCTTATCCCAAGATGAAGATCTGACAGATGAATAAATTTCATAACATATCATCCCTTTCAGAAAAAAATCGAATCAGTCTTCTCCATTAATCCAGCTAATAAAAATTATATCATATCATAAAACCAAAGTCCACCAATTTATAATAAAAAAACAGTCAGATGATATGTACAAAATCTGCCGAACAATTTTGCAATATTTTTCACTAAATTTACAAAAAGATATAGACTTTACATGAAATAAGCTGTATAATAAAAAAGGCAAGCTGAGAAAAATATATCAGTCAAAACAGGGGGACAAAATGAACGAGCAAGAGTTTATCGCCCGGATGAACCGAAACCAACATATAATGGAACGCATAGAAAAGCTGTTTTTAATAACGGGCATATCCTGTGTGTTATTAAACGGTTTTTCCTCTTTGTATGAGTTGATTCTGATACCCGTATATCTGATAGACAACAATCCTTTCGCGCTTCTTGAGGGACTGCTTGCACCCGTATCGGCATTTCTCAGCGTAATGTCCTCCTGCAAGCGTGAAAAGTGGACAACAGCCGCTCTTGGAGTATTTCTTTTGCGAACACTGCTTATACTTATCTCCACCAAAAGCATGCTTCTCGGAGGCGCAATATTTTTCTTGTTTGCCTTTCCCCAGTTTCTCTGTATGCAGCAGTATAAGACGCTGTCAATATTAAAGGGTCAGTTCGGCTATCCGGGCTTCAATTCGGATATATATATTCATAAACCCCGACACAGCAGGAAAACGGATTATTCCTCCCGCACCAGGCGTTCAAAAGCAAAAAAGGTATATCGGAGTCCGGGCATGGACGACATAGACCCGCCGCCCACAGGCGAGGAATACGAGGACATTTTCACAAACCGCAGAAAACCGCTGTGATCTCTATGTAAATAATGCAGACAATATCTGCAAAAAATAAAGGAGTGTGTTATTTATGGCAAACAGATTTATCCTCAACGAAACC
>JAGBFZ010000064.1 GCA_018110855.1 Oscillospiraceae bacterium | reverse complement strand
GAAAGCACCATATTTGAAAGTACCTCGCAGCGGACTATCTCTTCATTGCTTACGGGAGCGGATTTGTATCCCAGATCAAACATGGGAACGGCAACTTCAAGCCTCTGTTCGGTGTATTTCTGCGCTACCTCGTAGGGCTCCTCGGGAACAATGGTCATAAGCTCCTTGTTTTCCGAGGGGATAAGCATTTCGTCGCATAGTCTGATTATCTCGTCCTCGTCCACGTCTCCAGAGACTGCAAGCACCATGTTGTGAAGATTATAGAAGGTGTTGTAGCAGCGGTAAAGCAGATCTGCATTTATCTGAGCGATAGACTCAATGGTTCCTGCAATATCAATTTTAACGGGATTTTTGTGATAAATTCCCCCGAGCATGTTGAAAAATACCCTCCAGTTGGGGTCGTCCTCGTACATTCTTATTTCCTGACCGATGATGCCCTGCTCCTTTTGCACGGTCTCCTCGGTGAAATAGGGCTTCTGAACGAAATCAAGCAGTATTCTAAGTGATGGGATAAAGTTGTCGGTGCATGAGAAGAGATAGCAGGTCTTGTCAAAGGTAGTGTACGCATTTCCCGAAGCTCCCGTCTGCGCATAAAGCTCGAACACGCCGCAGTCCTCGTTTTCAAAGAGCTTGTGTTCAAGATAATGGGCAATGCCGTTTGGAACGGTGACAAAATCCTTGTCGTCACGGGTCTTGAAGGTTGTGTTCACAGAGCCGTAGCGTGTGCCGAAAAGGGCGTGCTTTACGCTGAAGCCCTCGGTTTTCCAGATAAGTATCATAAGACCGCTGTCGTGCATTATCTTTGTGTACTTTTCACCTGTGCGCTTGTTGGAAATAACCTCTCTTGTCATGTCAATCCTCCTTTCCCGTAAGAACGTAAACAGTGTCAAGCTTGAACGAAGCGGCAAATTCCATGACCTGTTCCTTTGTCACATTTCCGATAAGAGCGGAAAGCTCCTCGGGAGTGTATTTTTCGCTGCCCGTTTCCATATAATAGCCGAAATACCAGTCCGATACAGACCTTGGGGAATCGTCCACGGATTTCAGTGAGCATATAAGGGCAAGCTTTGTCTGTTCAAGCAGCTCGTCGGAAAATTCACCCTTTGCAGCCATTTCAAGCTGATTTTGTATTTCCTTTTGAGCAGGCAGGATATTGCTGCTTTCAACGCCGCTGTCAATGTACATAACTCCCGTTTTGTTTGCAAAGCTTGCGGCGCAGTAATAGCACAGGCTCAGCTTTTCTCTCACGTTCATAAAGAGCATTGAAATGGGCAGAGCGCCGAAAAGGGAAACAAAGACCATTCGCACGGGCATATTTGTTTCCATAGTCTTATAAGCCATGACCATTTTGCTCTGCAGCACGTCAAGGCGCTCGGTGACATATTCGGGAGAAGCCTTGACAGGGGATCTGCTTACAAGGGGAGTATGGATATTATCTCTTTCAAGAGAGCCGAATCTTTCTTCAAGGATTTTCTCGCATCTCTCCGTGAGAGCGCCGCCCGTAAAGGTGATCTCTATTTTAGCGGTTTTCAGAAGAGCTTTGTATGCCTGCCATACCTGTTCGGAGGTGAGGTTTTCGGCAGCCTCACGCTCGCCCTTTACTGCAATGCCCGCAGGCTCGTTTCTGTAGATTATCTTGCCCGACTGTTTGAGGGCATAGGAACGCTTGTCGTTGATATCGGCGTCGATATCGTCAATAAGCTCCTGTTTTTTCAGCTCGAACTGCTTTTGTGGGAATATACCGTTTTCGGTGACAGGCTCAAAGATACAGCCGCACAGCAGCTCCAGCACAAGAGCTGAAACGTCCTCTCCGTCAAGGGCAAATCTGCTGCCGATAGAAGTCGCCGCCATGGTTATCACCTGGCTGTGTGCGAAACGGGTTATTCCGCTTCTTACGCTTGCGCCGTAAAGCTGTGAAAGACGCTTGTTGAAATCGGTTATGGTAGGATATGCGGTGCAGGTGTCCTCAAGCATAAAAGCGACTGCTGCGTTTGCGGCAGCGTTTTCCTCGGTAAGCTCGGTTATGAACCGCACAGCAAAGCTGTCGGTCTTGAATTTATTGTCGGTAAGCACGGTAAGGGCAGCGCCGTTTTGTGCATTGCCGATAAGCTTTCTTCTGCGTGTTATCGCCACGTTATCAACTCCGTATATAATAATTTTGATCTAGGGCGTGTTGGCACTACCGCTCAACGTCTGTCTTGCAGCAAATTTTCCGTCTTTCTGCGTTAATTTTCCTTGCAATACGCAAGTATTCCTGCAGAAAATTGCCTTGAAATACGAAAAATTTGCTTGCAATCCAAACATTTCGGATAGTGTCAACACACCCTGAAAGCAACTTATCTTTTATTATAACACATTAATGATAAATTTTCCACTGTTTTTATAAGGTTTCACTAAAAAAACAAAATCACCGTTCCCACGGCAATAAGTATCGCTCCGGGAGAGCACATGGCTGTAAATATTTTACCTGCTATGGGAGGATATCTTGTATAAACGCTGTCGTTTTCGATTACCGCTCTGTCGGCAGGCATTTCCTCACAGAAGATGATATTTACCTTGTCTCCCCGTGAGTATTTTTTATAAAATTTTT
>JAGBFZ010000063.1 GCA_018110855.1 Oscillospiraceae bacterium | reverse complement strand
CTGAGGCATGATACCATCGTCCGCAGCAACAACGAGGATAGCAATATCCGTAACAGAAGCACCTCTTGCACGCATTGATGTGAAAGCCTCATGTCCGGGGGTATCAAGGAATGTGATCTCCTTGCCCTTGCAGGTAACACGATATGCACCGATATGCTGAGTGATACCTCCCGCCTCGGAAGCGGTAACATTTGCATTTCTTATCCTGTCAAGAAGAGATGTTTTACCATGGTCAACATGACCCATAACAACAACTACGGGAGCTCTTCCTCGCCCTCGCCGTCATCCTCGCTGTCATCTATAAGTCTCTCTTCAATAGTGATGATAACTTCCTTTTCAACCTTTGCTCCAAGCTCCTCGGCAACCAGAGAAGCAGTGTCAAAGTCAATTACCTGATTTATGGTACACATCTCACCGAGACCCATAAGCTTCTTGATGACCTCGGTAGCTGTGACCTTCAGACGTGAAGCAAGCTCGGAAACAACGATCTCATCGGGAATAAGCACCTTGAGCTGCTGCTTTCTTGCACGCTCAAGCTCAAGTCTGCGGAGCTTCTCAGCCTCAGTCTCCTTTTTGCTGGAATACTGCTGCTTGTTTCTCTGAGCGGACTTCTGGGTAAGCTTCTGCTTCTTCGAGAAGTTATCCTTGCCGTGCTTTCCGCCTCCTCCGCCGTTTACGGGTGCGATATTCTCATACTTTTCGTTGTACTTGTCAATATCCACATAGCTGCCTCTTGTGTCAACAGTGCGTATCTTCTGCTCCACCTTAACGCTTTCATTAGAGAAATTACCGCCAAGCTTGGTTTTAGTGGACTTGTTATTTTCCGCAGGCTTTGCTTCCTGCTTCTTTTCAGAAGCCTTTGCAGCCTGATTTTTCTTCTGCTCGTTGGATTTCTTGATCTGATTCTCAAATTTCTCCATAGCAGATTTCTGAGTTTCCTTGCGGACAGGAATATTCTGCTGAGGCTTATTTTCAGGCTTCTGAGCTTCACTTCTGGGAGCTTCTGTTTTAGCTGCTTCCGTTTTAGGTGCTGCCTTGGGAGCTTCGGGCTTTTTAGTCTCCTTAACCTGAGCAGGAGCCTTTGCAGCTTCCTTCTTTGCATCCTTTTCGGGAGCGTCTGACTTCGGCTGCTTAGGATCATTCTTCTTAGCAGCAGGCTTTTTCTCCGAAGCAGGCTTTTCGGCAGCAGGTTTGGGAGCAGGCTTGTCATTCTTTGAAGCATAATAAGAATCAAAGCTGTCCACCTGATTATTCTGTGAATAATACTCGAGAATATAATTAAGCTCTTCCTGATTTATGCTTGCAGAAGGCTTTCTGGGCGCACCGAACTTCTCGGACACAAGCTCTGCAAGCTCCTGATTTGAAACCTTAAGGTCCTTGGCAACATCGCTGATCTTATTTTTTGTCTGGGACTGTTTTGTACTCATAGGCTAATAACACCCTCCTAATATTACGTTACGACTGTAAAAGCTCGGTCAGTTTCAACGCAAAGCCCTCGTCGCAGATACCGATCACACCCGCTTTTCTGCCCGTGTAGAACTCGATCTCTGCAATAGCAGCAGGCAAAACGCTGACGGAAAGCGCGTTTTTATCGGCGAAAAATCTAACTTCCTTCTCCGTTTTCGGAGAAATATCATTCGCAAGAAAAACAGCCTTTGCCTTGCCTGTCAGAATGGATTCCTTGACAGAATCAAAGCCCATGGTCATTCTTCCCGCTTTTCTGCAAATTGTAAGCAGATTGAATATTTTTTCTTTATTGCCGTTCATTCAGCTCTCTCTCCATAGTATCGTAAACCTCGTCCGATATGCGGCACTCGAAACTTTTCTCAAAGCGTCTGGCTTTTCTTGCAAGCTTCAGGCAGTTCGGGTCGGGGCAAACATAGGCTCCCCTGCCCGACTTTTTCCCCGTAAGATCGAGAGATATCTCTCCATCGGGAGATTTTACCGCACGGATAAGCTCTCTTTTCGGCTTCATCTCACCGCAGCCGAGACACATTCTCATTGGTATTTTCTTAACGCCTGCCACAATATCACCTCGTCTGACTTTTAATATATATCAATGCGGATCACTCCACAGGATTTTCGGGCTTGATGTCGATCTTGTAGCCTGTGAGACGGGCAGCAAGCTTGGCGTTCTGACCCTTGTTTCCGATAGCGAGAGAAAGCTGATTGTTGGGCACGATAACAGTGCACATTTTCTCCTCACCCTCGGCAATATCTACTCTTACAACATCTGCGGGAGCAAGAGCCTTTGCGATAAATACAGCAGGGTCCTCATCGTAGATGATGATGTCTATCTTTTCGCCGCCAAGCTCCTCAACGATCTTTCCAATTCTTGAACGTCTGGGGCCAATGCAGGCACCAACGCAGTCAACATTGGGATCCTTTGAGCAGACAGCGATCTTTGTGCGGGAGCCTGCCTCTCTTGCAATGGACTTTATTTCAACAACACCATCGTAAATTTCGGGAATTTCAAGCTCGAAAAGTCTCTTTACCAGGTCCTTATGTGTACGGGAAATTTTAACGGAGGGCTTTCTGTCGGGATTCATGATACCCACAACATAAATCTTGATGATATCGCCCTCGGTAAGTACTTCTCCGGGGATCTGCTCGTTCTTGTAGAGATATATCTCATTCTTGTCAACAAGCAGAACAGCGTTGCCCGTTGCAGGCTCAACCTTCTGAACGGTAGCGGAGATGATCTCGTGAACCTTATCCTTGTACTGAGCGATAAGCTTTTCCTTTTCAAATTCCTTCACATCATGCCTGATGGACTGCTTTGCATACTGAGCAGCAACTCTTCCGAACTTAGCGGTGTCCAGCTTGTAGGGAACAGCGTCGCCGCAGGAGCAGGTGGGAACAATAGTCCTTGCTTCCTCGATGTTGATCTCATTAAGATCGATAGGCTCGTCGTCCACAACATTTCTCATAACGCAGACATCAAACTTGTTCTCAGCGGGGTCGATATCAACAAGGAAATCATCGCAGTCGGGATATTCCTTTCTGACTGCCTTTAAAATACCCTGTTCGATCTTCTCCACAAGCGCGTCAAGCGGAATGTTGTTTTCATTTGCGAGACATTCAAGTGCGTCAAAAAATTCCTTATTCATTTTTCTGAAATTCCTCCTGAAAATATATTTTAAGCTTCATCGTCACTGTAAAATTCATCGGGAAGCTCCTCGTCGTCATAGAGCTTGACAAAAGCGGTCTCGGAAAGCAAAATTTCCTCCGTTCCCCGTTCCGTTTCCACGGTAATGCTGCCGCTTTCCCTATTATACGCAGTGAGCACGGCTATAAATTCCTTAATGCCGTCTTTTTCACGGATATATCTTATGCGCAGCGGACATTCAAGAAAGCGTTCAAAATGCTCCTGCCGTTTCAGTTCTCTGCCAAGCCCCGGGGAACCGACCTCAAGCATATACTGCTCGTCAATGGGGTCTTTTTCGTCAAGAGCCGCAGAAAGGGGTCTCGTCATAGCCTCGCAGTCGTCCATATCAATATACCCATCGGGCTTTTCGATAAGGACTCTCAGATATCTGAGCGCGCCCTCCTTGTCGTAGGTAATGTCCCAGATAGTAAGACCGAGACTGTCGGCAATGGGCTTAGCGATCTCAAAAACCGCAGAGACCGTGTTTTTTCCCTTGCCTCCCTTTTTAACTGCCATAAGCATACCTCCATCAAACAAGAAAGACCGGATTGCTCCGATCTTTGCCTCAAACTATTGGTGTACTTTAAATATTATAGCACATTTTTCTCTGAAATGCAAGTGTTTTCGAAAAAAATTTGTCGGTAATAGGTAAAAAATCGCCGTCATCAGCCTTAAAAATATGTGCAATACCGCCTAAAGCTAAGGCACGGAAGATATTTTTATCCCCGTGCCATATTTTTACAGCTCAGCGATGACCTCGACCTCCGCCAGAGCGCCCTTGGGAAGCTTCGAGACCTCCACGCAGGAACGTGCGGGCTTGCTTGTGAAATACTCGCCGTAAACCGCAGTGAACGCTGCAAAATCGTCCATGCTGTCAAGGAAGCAGGTAGTCTTTACCACATTGTCAAAGGTGCAGCCTGCCTCGGCAAGGACAGCCTTCAGATTCTCGCATATCTGCCTTGTCTGAGCCTCGATGCCCTGAGCGTCAACATTTCCCGTTGCAGGATTTATTGCGATCTGACCCGATGTGAAAATAAGATTTCCGCACTTTACAGCCTGAGAGTAAGGACCGATAGCGTCGGGAGCGTTTTTTGTGTAGATTTTTTCTGACATGATAATTTCCTCCTCATTATAAAATATAAGCTTGATTCAAATTAACAGCTGATAAAAAGCATTTTTCAGGATTTTTTCAGATTCGGATAGGTAAATGCTATTGCTTGAAAAGTCGGAAGTTAATCTATCAATTGACTTATCATTTTCCATTCGCTATCCCACCAAACCTCAATAAAATGTCCAAACATAAATCTGCTGTTTGAAAGGCAAGTACCAATAGAATTATCCTTTATATCTAACACGAACGAATCAAAATATAATTCGGAACACATTTCATCCGGCGATTTTACAATATTTCTGTTAACCCCATAAAAATTATAAAACTCATTGTCAAAAGCTCCTTCAATCAATTTATCTGCATTACTTACTGCATACTTTAATTTGTCATAATATAAATTGATTAGCTGACTATCAGTTTTTTCTTCATCGTCACAAATAAAATAATATGATTCCGGGGTATCATAAGGACTGCAAAATCTTTTGCTTTCACCAATTATTTTTGAGATCATATCCTTGTTTAAATTCATATATCTTCACCCTCAGACTTGTCAAGCTGATATTTCTCTGCATTATCAACCCGTTATCTGATTGTATATTATACCATATTCTTCTGTAAAAAGTCAACCGCAGACAGGATATTTCCCAAATTATTATTTAAGAACAAATCCAGCGTCCGTAAGCGCATTTCTTATCTGAGCGATATGCTCGTGATTTCTTGTCTCAAGAATGATCCTCAGATAGCAGCCGTTGATGTCCGCACCCTCGTTTGCACGCTCGTGATGAACGGAAATAACATTTCCACCCAGAGAAGCGATAATATCCGAAACGCCCTTGAGCTGACCCGGCTTGTCGATAAGCTCAATGTTAAGCAGACAGGTCCTTCCCGATTTCAGCAGACCTCTCTCAATAACACGGCTGAGAATGGTAACGTCAATGTTTCCTCCCGAAACAAGGCATATCACTTTTTTGCCCTCGATCTCGGGTATCTTGTCAAACATCACAGCCGCAACGGGAACAGCTCCCGCGCCCTCTGCAATTAGCTTGTGCTGCTCCATCATAGCAAGTATAGCGCTTGATATCTCATCATCTGTAACAGTAACGATGCCGTCAACGTATTCCCTGCACATTTCAAAGGTGTTCACGCCCGGCTCCATTACCTTTATGCCGTCCGCAATGGTGGAAACGGAGGAAAGCCGCTCAATTTTACCGTGAGCAAGAGACTGCTCCATGCTCGGAGCGCCTGCCGCCTGAACGCCGTATACCTTTATCTCGGGTTTGAGCTTTTTAAGAGTGAACGCAACTCCCGAAATAAGTCCTCCGCCGCCAACGGGAACCACAACAGCGTCTGCTTCGGGGAGCTGTTCAAGAAGCTCAAGACCGATAGTTCCCTGTCCTGCGATAACATATTCATCATCAAAGGGGTGGATAAAGGTATAACCCTTTTCGTCCCTGAGACGGATCGCCTTTGCGTATGCATCGTCATAAACGCCGTCCACAAGACAAATATCCGCGCCATAGGAACGTGTCGCCTCGATTTTTGAGATAGGAGCTGCGTCGGGCAGACAGATAAGCGATCTTATGCCGTTCTTAGCAGCCGCAAGAGCAACGCCCTGAGCATGATTTCCCGCACTGCAGGCAATAACTCCCCTCGCCTTTTCCTCATCGGAAAGCTGGGATATTTTGTAATAAGCGCCTCTTACCTTAAAAGAGCCTGTGACCTGTAAATTCTCGGTCTTGAGAAAAACGCTGCATTTATCCGAAAGCTTCGGAGCAGGAATGATATCGGTTTTTCTGATGATCTCTTTGAGCTTGTAGGACGCACTGTAAACCATGTCAAGTGTTAGCATAACCTTTTCTCCTTTGTAATTTCAGATTAACGGAAAAATAAAAACCTCACCTCTTAAAATTAAGAGGTGAGGACAAATGTACCCACGTTACCACTCTTATTGCGCCGCCCGAAGGGCAACGCCGCTCTGCTTTCCGTCCATCAACGGAAACTCTCTGTAACGGGAGAAGCCCGCTGCCGCCTAATAAGCCAAAAAGCCTTTCAGTCGCAAAGCTCAGGGGTGATGGGAGAAAATGCCTTAAAAGCCGCCTGCTCGCACCATATGCAGGCTCTCTGATGACTTTTTTCGGACGCTCCGTCCCCGTCAGCGCATTTGTAATATATCCGATACTTTAATTATAGCCTAATTTTCCGATTTGTCAAGTGTTTTTTGAAACAAAACCAAAAATCAGTCAAGAACCTTTTTGATAGCAGCCATAAGCTCCTCGTAGGTCTCAAAAGCAGGCAGCTCGGGATTGTCGTTCTTGATCTTATCGGTGCTCTTGAACAGGAAGCCTGCCTTGCTTGCCTTTATCATGCCGAGATCGTTGTAGCTGTCGCCGCTGGCAATAGTGTCATATCCGATGGACTGAAGAGCCTTGACAGTTGTGAGCTTGGACTGCTCGCAGCGCATTCTGAAGCCTGTTACCTCTCCTCTTTCGGAAACCTCAAGAGAGTTACAGAAAATAGTGGGCCAGCCCAGCTTCTTCATCAAAGGCGAAGCAAACTGAGTAAAGGTATCGCTGATAATAATGACCTGAGTCAGGGAACGAAGCTCGTCAAGAAACTCCTTTGCTCCGGGCATGGGATCTATCTTCGCAATCGTTTCCTGAATCTCTTTCAGTCCAAGATTGTGCTCTTTGAGAATATCAAGTCTGTACTTCATAAGCTTATCGTAGTCAGGCTCGTCTCTTGTTGTTCTCTTGAGTTCGGGTATTCCCGTTGCTTCAGCAAATGCGATCCAGATTT
>JAGBFZ010000062.1 GCA_018110855.1 Oscillospiraceae bacterium | reverse complement strand
CCCTCTGCGGCGAGCCTGTCTGCCTTTGGCTTCCCGAAAAATACCGCAAAAACGGCACATCGGTATATGTACAGGGAGTTGAAGTTCCGAAGGATTTTGACGGTACCGTTCCAGAGGGATTTGATGTGATAACCCTCCCCGAGTGTGATTATCTTATGTTTCAGGGTGAGCCATTTGAGGAGGAGGATTACTGCAACGCCATAACAGCAGTTCAGCAGTCCATGGACCGCTATGATCCCGAGATCATCGGGTATGAATGGGATAAGGAAAATCCCCGAATACAGCTTGAGCCGAGAGGAAATCGCGGATATATCGAGCTGAAGGCAGTCCGCCGCAGAAAGGGAGGAAGCATCTGATGGGAACGGCTGCTGAAATAAAGGGACTGACAAAATCCTACAACGGCAAAACCGTTCTGAATGGACTTTCCCTGTCCGTAAAAAGCGGAACGGTTTTTGGGCTTCTGGGGTCAAACGGTGCAGGAAAAAGCACCGCTATCGAATGTATGCTGGGGATAAAAAAGTCGGACATCGGCTCCGCTGTGCTTCTTGGACTTGACCCGAAAAAGGACCGCCGCCGTCTTTTTGAGCAGGTAGGAGTTCAGTTTCAGGAGAGCGAATATCAGAACGAAATAAGAGTGAACGAGCTTTGCGAGGAAACAGCCTGCCTGTACAGCTCTCCCGATGATTATAAAGAGCTGTGCCGAAAATTCGGCATAGGAGACAAGCTGAAAAGTCAGGTCAAGAGCCTTTCGGGGGGAGAGCGTCAGCGGCTTTTTATCGTCCTTGCACTTATCCCGAAGCCCCGCATGGTCTTTCTTGACGAGCTTACCACAGGACTTGACGCAAAAGCGAGAAGAGAAGTGTGGAAGATACTTTCTGAGCTGAAAAACAAAGGTCTGACCATCTTCCTCACTTCTCATTTCATGGACGAGGTAGAGGCTCTCTGTGATGAGATATGTATTCTCAGAAAAGGCTCTCCCGTATTTATGGGGACGGTTCTTGAAGCAAAGAAAAAATGCGGCTGCGAAAAATTCGAGGATGCATATCTTATCTTATCGGAGGGAAGCGAGCAATGAAACGATTTTACACACTTCTGAAAAACGAGCTGAGACTCAGTATACGGGACATGAATATGGTCATTTTCGGAATAATCATGCCCCTTGCGGTGTTTGTGGTGCTTGGAATTATCTACCGCTCAAAGCCTGCATATGAAGGAGCGGACTACACATTTTTAGATCAGTCCTTCGGAGCGGTATGTGCCGTATCCGTATGCGCAGGGGGACTTATGGGGCTTCCTCTGGTAGTTTCGGATTACCGTGAAAAGAAGATACTCAAGCGTTTCAAAGCCACCCCTGCAAGCCCCGCTCTTCTTCTTGGCGCAGAGCTTGCAGTCTACATACTTTACAGTGCAGTATCGCTTATCACACTTGCAGCAGCGGGAATTATCGCAGGGGTAAAATTATACGGCTCTGCCGGGGCATTTCTCGGAAGCTGGGCATTAACGGTAATATCCACCCTCAGTATCGGAATGATGGTGGGCGGAATTGCGAAAAACACAAAGCAGGCAGGAGTTATCGCAAGTATCCTGTATTTTCCTGCGCTTATCTTCTCGGGAACCACTCTGCCTTTTGAGATAATGCCCGAACTGATGCAGAAAATAGTGAGACTTTTCCCGCTGACTCAAGGAATTGAGCTTATGAAATCTTCATTTCTCGGAACAATCTCCGAAAGCAGTATTATAGCTGTTTTCGTAATGCTTCTGACAGGGGCAGTCTGCTCGGGAATATCGGTAAAATTCTTCAAATGGGAATAACATTCCCCCGTCAGCGGTGTGATTTTCACCGTGACGGGGGATATTTTTGTATTATTCATTCATATTGATCTTTTTCTCTGCCTTTTTAACGCAGTAAAAGCACATGGGAACTATGTACAGACAGGCAGCGATCCATGCGCTCTGATCTGCAAAGCATATAGCCGTAAAGCCGTATGCTCCCACAAAAAATACGCTTACAATTATTCTTGCGATCATTTCCATGATACCCGAAAAGACCGCTCTGCCCGAATATCCCAGACCCTGAGTTGTCATTCGGCAGACATTGAGGAAGCCAATGACCCAATAGAAACAGCCGAGACATCTCAGATATTTCGCCGCTGCGTCCAGCACAGCCGCCTCGCCTTGATCGATAAACAGCCCCGAAAGAGCACGCCCGAAGAAAATAAGTATAAGCCCTGAAATTATTCCGTAGCCCACATTTACTGCTATTCCCTGAGCAAGACCCTTTTTCACACGGTCGATCTTTCCTGCGCCCAGATTCTGCCCCGCAAAGACCGAAACCGCCGTTGCCACCGCGTCAAAGGGACACATTGCAAACTGCTTTATCCTCATACCCGCAGTAAAGCCCGAAATATAAACGCTTCCCAAGCCGTTGTTAGCAGACTGCATTACCATGCTGCCGATGGCGGTAATGGAATACTGAAGCCCCATGGGAATACCCATAACGATCATTGTTCCCAGACATCCGAAGCTGAATTTCCTGTCCTCGGGCATTAGCTTCAGATCGGGTCTTTTCCTGATCAAATAAACAAAGCAGCATATCCCGCTCACAGCCTGCGCCGTTACAGTAGCCGCCGCCGCACCTGCGCAGCCAAGACCCAGACAGATTATAAAAACAAGGTCGAGAATAATATTCAGTATAGTTGATATGGCAAGAAAAATAAAAGGAGTCCTGCTGTCCCCCACAGCTCTCAGTATGGCTGACAGAAGGTTGTACAGAAGGGAAAAGGGTATCCCCAGAAAGATTATCAGCAGGTATGAATATGCATCAGCGAAAATATCCTCAGGTGTGGAGAGCATATGCAGGATGTCCGAGCAGAGTATACCGCAGACAGCCGTGATAATGACTGCCGCCGCTCCCGTGAGCAGAAAGGCGTGAAAGATAAGTCTGCGGAGCTTATGAATATCCCCCGCTCCGAATGCCTGTGCCAAGGGAATACCGAAGCCGCAGCAAATTCCCATGCAGAAGCCCAGCACAAAAAACTGCACGCTGCTTGACGCTCCCACTCCTGCTAAAGCGTCAGACCCGAGAAAACGCCCCACAATGGCGGCATCAATAACATTGTAGGTCTGCTGGAGAATATTACCCATAAGCAGGGGCAGTGCGAATCTGATAATAAGAGCTAAGGGCTTACCCTCAGTCATGCTTCCCGTCATGCCATAACCTCATTTCGATATAGTATTTATTGATTATACTACTTAAATATGTAATTTCATGGCAGATGGGTTTGAATTTTTCATTAAGTCCCGACAAAATTTGCAAATAGTCCTTGACATTTTCCTTTTACGGATTTATAATTTAAAACGTGTTAATTTAAATTACGAAAGGAAATCCTCCCATGCTTCTGATGATAGCCGTAGTAGCGCTCTACTCAATAACTTCTTTAAATGACAAATACGCCGTCAGCAAATGTAAATACACAGGCTCCCAGCTCACCTTTATGATGGCAGCGGGAACTCTTTTCTTCCTGCTTTTCACCCTGCCTCTTTCGGATACAACATTTACTGTCTGCCCTCAGAGCTTTCTTTTCATAGGACTGATTGCTCTGAGCAAGTATCTGGAATTTGCCATGAGTGCGAAAATACTTATAGATATGTCGGTTTTCGAGCTGAAGGCATGGCTTGGGATAACCCTGTTCATATCCTATTTTGCAGATGTTTTCATTTACGGGCAGGATATAAGCCTTATGAAAATATTTTGCATAATCCTCACCGCCGCCGGACTGGTTCTTATCGCCAAGGAAAGCAAAAAGCAGGTCAATTACAAAAAGATCGCCATTCCGCTGGTATTGTATTTATCCTCGAGGCTTATATACGGCTTTGTAATGAGATCCGCAGAAGGATACATATCCTCCACCATGACCCTTTTCTGGGCATTAGTAATACTTGCGCTGCTCATGCTTCCCTCCGCAAAGCCCCACAAAATGCCCAAGGAAAGCCCCGAAGGACTCAAGGGAATGGCAATAGTTCTGGGCTGCAAGCTGCCGAATGCCGTTGGACTTCTCCTTGAAAACCGTATCGCTGCCGAGAGCCTGACAAATTTTTCCTTTATCCATCCTATGATACTCGTCGTAATGTTTGTTACGGGCTTTTTCAACCGAACAGAGAAATACACAAAATACTCCATTGCAGGCGGTCTGTGCGTAATTGCCGGAATTTTCGGATTTCAGGCGGTTTAAAATGCATTATAGAATATAATTAAAAAGAGCAAACCGAACATTCTCGATTTGCTCTTTTTTTAAGTTAAATTGTTTTACATTTCGGAATCCTGAAGAGCGTCATAGCCGTTTTCGCCTGTTCTTACTCTTACAACATCCTCAACATCGTAAACGAATATCTTGCCGTCTCCGATATGACCGCTGTAAAGAGCCTTTCTTGCAGCTTCGATAACAGTTTCAACAGGAACCTTGCAGATAACGACCTCGACCTTGATCTTAGGCAGGAGCGTTGTCTCAACAGGAATGCCTCGGTACATCTCGCCTGCGCCCTTCTGAGTACCGCAGCCAAGAATATTCGTTACAGTAAAGCCTGTTACGCCGATCTCGCTGAGAGCATTTTTAAGAACATCAAACTTGCCCTGCTTGCAGACGATGGAGACCTTGGTGTACTTGTTCTTTGCGTCGGGAAGTCTCTCGATATGAGGACGATTCTCCACAACGGGAACAGCCTCAGCAACAGGAGCTTCTTCTTCGGTGGACTTGCCTGTGAAGATGGAGATGGAAGAACCTGCGGGCATAAAGTCTGCATATGCGGAAGGAAGACCATGCTCTGTGATATCGAGACCTCTTGTTTCCTCCTCAACGGAAGCTCTGAGACCGATAGTAGACTTGATAATAATGAATGTGATAGTAATTGTGATGGCAGTCCATGCACCAACTGTTACAACACCGAGAGCCTGGAGACCGAGAAGATCGAATCCGCCGCCGTAGAAAAGACCGTTCATTGAGCATTCGGGAACTGTTTCTGTTGCAAAGAGACCAACTGCAAGAGTACCCCAGATACCGTTCATCATATGTACAGCAACCGCACCAACAGGGTCATCGATGTAGAGAACGTGGTCAAGGAGCCATACGCCGAATACTACGAGAAGTCCCGAAACAACGCCGACCATTGCAGCACCGAAGCAGTCCATAACATCGCAGCCTGCAGTGATTCCAACAAGACCTGCCAGAGACGCGTTGAGACACATGGAAACATCAGGCTTGCCGTATTTAACCCATGTGAAGATCATACAAACGACTGTTGCAACTGCGGGAGCAACTGTTGTTGTAAGGAAGATGGAGCCGAGCTGAGGACCTGTGGTTGCAGCTGCGCCGTTGAAGCCGTACCAGCCGAACCAAAGGATAAAGCAGCCGAGAGCACCGATAGTAAGCGAATGTCCGGGGAATGCGTTGACCTTTGTGACCTTGCCATCCTCGTCCTTGACGAATTTGCCGATTCGGGGACCAAGGATCTTTGCGCCGATAAGAGCGGAGATACCGCCGACCATGTGAATTGCGCAGGAGCCTGCAAAATCATGGAAGCCAAGCTGTGCGAGCCAGCCGCCGCCCCAAATCCAGTGAGCTTCAATGGGATATATCAAAGCACTGATAATTCCCGAGTAGATGCAGTAGGAAAGGAATTTTGTTCTTTCAGCCATTGCGCCGGAAACGATAGTCGCTGTGGTTGCGCAGAACACAAGGTTGAAAACGAAATTCGACCAGTCGAAATTCTCATAGCTTGTGAAAATATCGAAGCCGGGCTTGCCTATAAGACCCACAACATCCTCACCGAGAAGAAGGCTGAAGCCTATAAGAATGAACATTACTGTTCCGATGCAGAAATCCATCAGATTCTTCATTATGATGTTTCCTGCGTTCTTGGCTCTTGTAAAGCCCGTTTCAACCATTGCGAAGCCTGCCTGCATAAAGAATACCAGTGCAGCGCCGATGAGGAACCAGATACCGAACACTTCGCCCAATACGGACTCCTGAACGGTCATGAGTTCTTCTGTCATATAAATCACCCTCCATTTTTAAAACAAAACAACGGCAATATAAAAATGCAGATTCCCTGAATAACCCCTGCATTTTTACAGCGCCGTTGCTGTTTTTCTATGGCTTTATTATACACCTGTTTTTTACATTTGTCAAGGGTATTTTGAAAATTTATGCAACTAAACATATTTAATCCTGCATTTTATATGTGATATTATCGTATTTTCACACTTTTAATATAATATATGAATTATTTATTTTATATAATTGCATTTTAAAATAATTATCCCTGCATATCCCAGCTTATTCGACATTATGCAATAATCTAAGCCAAAACTTGCATAATCGCAATAAAAAAGCCCTGCCCAATAATCGGACAGGACTTCTGAGATAATGAAAAAAATGCATTATCAGCCGTTTCTCACACCCGTGATATCCTTGACGACCTCCCCCGCAATAATAAGCCCCGCCACCGAGGGCACAAAGGACAGCGACCCTGGGATCATACGGCGGCTGCCCTGCTCCTCATCGCATTTGGCAGGCTTCATAGGCGGCTCCTTGGAATAGACTACCTTCAGATGCTTCACACCCCGACGGCGAAGCTCGTATCTCATCACCTTTGCAAGAGGACAAACTGAGGTCTTATAGATGTCCGCCACCTCAAAAGCCGTGGGGTCAAGCTTATTTCCCGCTCCCATGGAGCTGATAACAGGCGTGCCGCACCTGTCCGCATTGATAACAAGCTCTATCTTTCCCGTAACGGTGTCAATGGCGTCCACCACATAGTCGTAATTCGTAAAGTCGAAGCGGGAAGCAGTCTCGGGGGTGTAGAAAACAGAATGCTTCGTTACCCTGCAGTCGGGATTTATCTGACGGATACGTTCCTCCGCAGCGTCGGTCTTCAGCATTCCCACAGTGCTGTGCAGAGCGATAATCAGACGGTTCAGATTGGATATGCTCACCCTGTCGCTGTCGATAAGGTCAATTGCTCCGATACCGCAGCGGACAAGCGCTTCCACAACGTATCCTCCCACTCCCCCGACTCCGAATACTGCAACTCTTGCCGAGCTCAGCTTTTCCATAGCGTCAGCACCGAGAAGAAGCTCCGTTCTTGTAAATTCTCCCGACATAATTATAGCCTTCCTTTAAATACTTACAAACAACAAATTGTATTTTTTGCCGAATCCCAACATTAACATTATATCATTTTCAATATTATTTTGTCAAGATTTTTTCACAATTATTCTATTTAAAAAATATATCTGTCATTTTGTGCCACAGTCCAAAACAGCAGGATGAATTATTAAGAATAATATTTCCTCTCTTAATTTCAAATAAATTAACAAATAATACACCCATTCGGGAGCAATATTTCTTATACTGTTTATTGTATATTTATTATATAGAAAGGAAGATCGCAGAATGGAAGAAACCGCAATTGAAACCACCGCCCCCGCCATAGTCAGTGAAGCGGAGCTTGTAATGGAGGCAGTCTCCAACGGAGAAGTAAACCGAGACGTATTAAAGGGCTTTTCCGACGCACTTATCGCCTATCTGCCAACAGTTATCACAGCAATAATCATCTATATCATAGGAAAGATAATATCATCAATACTCATAAAATTCATTGACAAGGCAATGGGCAGAAGCAGAATAGACGAAACAGCACAGGGCTTTTTAAAATCCCTGCTAAAAATCGTTTTCACAGCGTTTGTTATCGTTATAACACTGTCCACCTTGGGAATACCCATGACATCCATCGTCACAGCCATCGGCGCAGCAGGTGTTGCAGTGGCACTTGCATTGCAGAACAGCCTTTCAAACGTTGCGGGAGGCTTTCTCATTCTCATGAATAAGCCCTTCTCCAAGGGAGATTATATCAGCACCAACGGAATCGAAGGAACTGTTGAGGATATCAGTATCCTCTCCACAAAGCTCCTCACCATCGATAACAAGGTGATATTCATTCCAAACAGCATGGTCTCGGGAAGCACCCTCATAAATTTCAGCAAAGAGGAAAAACGCCGTGTTGACCTTATTTTCAGCATTTCCTACGATCAGGACATGAACGAAGCAATGAAGGTGATAAGAGCAGTCATTGCTGAGCATAAGCTGGTCCTCACCGAGGACGCCCCCTTTGTACGCGTGTCCGCCCTATCCGCAAGCTCTGTGGATATCACCGTAAGAGTATGGACAAAGACCGCCGATTACTGGACTGTTTATTTCGATCTTGTCGAGCAGATCAAAACAGCATTTGACCAAAACGGGATCGAGATCCCCTACTCCAAGCTTGATGTTAATATCAGAGAAAAAATGTAAGCATAAAAATAACCGTCAATTCATCACGATTGACGGTTCAGTCTGTCGAAAAAGAATTGACAATTGTATAATGTGCACAAACCCATACAAAAATTGCTTTGTCAAAAACGTTCCACCGGAACGTTTTTGAGGATAGTTTTGCACAACCGCCATAGAAGGGGCGCGGTCTTGTTCGCGCCCCTCGGAAATGCTGTCGCATTTCCTCACCCCTGCTCCGTTTTTTTGAAAACAAGGGGATTTCGCCGTCTG
>JAGBFZ010000061.1 GCA_018110855.1 Oscillospiraceae bacterium | reverse complement strand
TTATTCGCATAATTATACTTGAACATATACGATTTAAGCCGATTGCAACAGCAGTCGGCTTTTTTGTATTTTAAGGCAAGATTGGAGGTGGAGATACGAACAAGCCTACATATAACATCGTTTCCTTTTCGGGCGGCAAGGACAGTACAGCAATGCTGCTTGGAATGATAGAACGGAATATCCCGATTGATTGTGTGCTTTTCTGCGACACGGGAATTGAGTTTCCGCAGATGTATGAACATATCGACAGGGTTGAAAAAGAAACAGGAATTCCCATAACACGCATAAAATCCGATTTGAGTTATGAGTATCTTATGTTTGAATGTCCTGTCAAACGCAAGGAAAATTCGCTTTCTGTAAAGCAAGGCGGCAACGGTACAAACGGTTTCAGTTGGGCAGGTCCTAAAATGCGTTGGTGTACCTCTCGCCTGAAGGACGCACCACGAAGGCATTTCTTAAGACCACTGCGAAAGCAATACAATGTGGTCGAGTATGTCGGTATAGCCGCAGACGAGCGTTTTCGGCTTGACCGCAAGCAGAATAAAGCAGAAAACCATATTCACCCTCTGATTGATTGGGGTATGACGGAAAGCGATTGTCTGAATTACTGTTACGGCAAGGGCTACGATTGGGGCAGTCTTTATGAGCATTTTCACCGTGTATCGTGTTGGTGCTGCCCTCTGCAATCATTAGACGAACTGCGGCAGTTATACAGGCATTTCCCTGAGCTGTGGGCAAAGCTGAAGGAATGGGATAATCGTACTTGGCGTGACTTCCGAGCAGATTTTACCGTTGAACAGCTTGAAATACGCTTTGATTTGGAAAGAGAATTTACGGAAAAAGGGTTATCTATAAGAAACAGAGCCTTTTTCAATGAATTATACAATGCTTTGAACAACCGAAAGGAGCTTTATTATGGCTAATCAGCTTGATAATATCAAGGTAGGCGACCTTGTAGAAAACTTTGGTGCGACTTGGAGAGTTACCGAGATTAACGGTGATTATTCAATCTGCTTTGAGAATATTGACAAGAATTCCCCGATGAGCGAACAGGCTATTATGGGAAAGTGGAAAGAAAACTTTGAGAGAATGGGTTTTGTGTGCAAGGAAAAGCCTGTTTTCTATGCGTTATCGGAGAATGTGCATTTATCCGATACTGTGCCTGATAATCGGCTTTCATTAAGTCACATCGGCTTGCTTGCAATTTTGCTCACCTACTTCACCCCCGAAACAGAGTTTTCGGCAGAGGATTTCGGAGAGTACACTTATGAAGATGTGAGTGTAGCCGCAGAAAATCTGTTTGCTTTGGAAAAGTACGGGTATGTGCATAAGGTACAGTAAAATCATTTGTGCAAAGAACAGATAAAAGCCGACTTCATACAGAAATCGGCTTTTGGTATTTATGAGAGCTTTTTGTACTTTGTAATATCGCTCCAGTTTGTCGGAAATCCCATTTCATTCAGAATATCGACAGAAGAAATACTGGAGTGTTTCAGATAGTCGTTTATCAGCTTACCCAAAGCTCGCTTGTATTCCGTAAACAGTTTTGATGGCAGTAAATACCGTAAAGCAATAACAACAGCAAATAGGTCATTCTTTCCGTATTTATACTGTGTTCCTTTCTGCGGGATAGACAGCTTTTTATGAATAAGCAAGTCGGGAATGCTGTCCGCTGTCCTATATGTAAACAAGCGTTCGCCGTGTGCACAGGCATTTCGGAATTTTGTCAGCACGGTTGTAATTTGACCAAGCTGTTTTTCATTAAGGAATTTGTAATTCTTGCTTATGCTTATAC
>JAGBFZ010000060.1 GCA_018110855.1 Oscillospiraceae bacterium | reverse complement strand
GTTATTCCCTGTACTTTGGGATCGGAAAGTCTGAAAGATACAGGTGATATTGTTCTCACCGCTGCCAAAACCATAGAATCTTCTCTGTCCGATTCAGCAAAGAATGACAGAAGCGGAAAGCTCTCTGTTATCGTAAAAAATATAAAATTATCCGATATAACATAAAGGAGCCGTAATAATGAGTGAGCTTGCAAAAGTTAAAGAAGAACTAAAGCGATATTCCATTGCCCGTATACCGTTTATTGCTTTGGAAACGATAGAACGTACTCGTGCTCTGGACGCATTGAGGGATGTTGCTGATGAGCTGAATCTAACATTCTATGTACATTCCCTTTCAAAGGGAATATGTGATCTGAAAACAGGCAGCGTTATCACAGATGAAAGATCAGTTTACGGAGCAATAGACTTTTTCAGCGAGCAGATGAAGCACAAGCAGTATATGACCCTCGTGCTAACCGAGATCCCGGATATAAGCACCGATAATCCAGATGCAAAACAGCTTTACGATCTTGCAATGCTTGCAAACGAATCGGGCGGAATGATAATTGTTCTTACGAATACCGCTGTATGGAATCAGCTCCAGAGACTGGGAATGATACTTCGGCTGGATTATCCAAATGAAGATGAGATGTACAGTATCATCAATGACTATATCAACGATTACCGATCAAGCATCAGCATTGAGTGGGATAACAGCGACCTTCGAGAAGCAGCTTCTGCACTCAGCGGCATTACTCAGATCGAAGCTGAAAATATGATCGCTTCACTTAGTACAAAGAAAACTATTACCAAATCAGATCTTGATGAAATAAGGCAGTCTAAGGACAGACTTTTTTCAAATATTTCGGGTCTTGAGAAAATTGTTGTTGACAGTTCGTCCGTTTCAGTGGGCGGACTTGAAGGACTTCAGAAATGGCTCAAAGAGAAAAAATCCCTTCTTACTCCCGAAAAACGGGACGAAATGAAACGAAGAGGACTTCATCCTCCCCGCGGAATACTTCTTGTGGGTGTGCCAGGCTGCGGAAAATCCCTTTCCGCAAAGGCAATTTCAGCCGAGTGGAAGCTTCCGCTGTACAGGCTTGATTTTGCGACAGTGCAGGGAAGTTATGTAGGTCAGACCGAACAGCAGCTCAAAGATGCTCTTACAATGGCGGAAAATGTTTCTCCCTGTATTCTCTGGATAGATGAGATCGAAAAAGGTCTTGCAGGTTCATCGGGGGACAGCGGAGTTTCAACAAGAATGGTAGGGCAGTTTCTTTTCTGGCTTCAGGAATGCAGGAAGCAGGTGTTTGTCGTAGCTACGGCAAATGATGTGTCCATGCTTCCGTCTGAACTATTGCGAAGAGGACGCTTTGATGAGCTGTTTTTTGTCGATCTTCCTACTGCAGAGGAAAGAAGAACTATCATAGCATTGTATATGAAAAAATATCTCAGGCTGCAGTTTGCGGGAGAATTTGCCGAAAGGATTATTCAAGTGACAGAAGGCTTTACGGGAGCCGATCTTGAGTCTGCAATAAGAGACATTGCTTACAGAAAACTTGCCAACGATTCCTTTGAATATACCGAGCAGTCGATACTGGAGGCATTTGAAAACGTGGTTCCTCTTTCCAAGGTCAGCCCCGAAAGAATCGATTCCATAAGAAACTGGGGCAAGGAAAGAGCAGTGCCCGCCTCGGACCGTCCCATAGGTGAGCAGGCGTTGACAAACAGCAATATTCCAAAAACAAGGAAGGTGCTTATCTGATGCCGAGACCAATGTTTATGAACAAGGAGCAAAATGCCCGGCAAAGTATACTGTCCACACAGGCTGCTGTCAAAAATGAAAAGAAAGTATTTCTTGATGACCCGAAGGATAGGGAACGTATACTGCGGCAAAAGCGTTCAAGACGATATATGGATTTTCTCAGCGATCTTGATACGGGAAATGTTGATATGAAAGCGCAGATCAACGCCATAATTGAGGAAATAAAAAAAGAATTTCCGCTGATCGAGATTCCTGGTGATTTTATCGGATACTGTTCAAAATGCTATCTTGGCAAAGAGTATGAAGTGCATACGGTAGATTTTACCCAAACCATCATTGAGCATTTCAGAAAAAATGAACCTTTGCCCGAAGGTATGGAAAAAGCAAGATATTTAGCAAAAGATGAGCATTACGAGCTCATTGAGGTTTATTCCCACTGCATCCGTGCTATAGATTATAACGGCAACGTTTCGGTAATTGAGTGCTGAGCCTAAGTACATTGTTGATGAGTCCGATTTTTAAACTGTGTAAATGTCGAAAGACGTCACAACCGCTCTGTCATTATATCATAAAAAATGTCGCTGTCAAGGTTAAAATGAATGTCGAAGACAACCTTGACAGCGACATTTTTTATGATTTTTGGCAATTAAGCGGTTGTGCCGTCATATTGTGTCGTAACTTGGAACACATTTCAAAAATCACAACCTTGTTGTGATATCATATCGAATGCTTTTGAATCGCCGTACACTCTGACAGAGAAATCCCTGTAGAATGTTTCTGACTGTATGTTTACTATTTCTTTCAAAGCAATAAGTATTTTCTCAAGTTCTCCGCAGTCACCCTCGGGGGAAACGTATTTTACCGCTTTGTTTGCTTCAATATTTGCAATTTGTTCGGAGCAGAATTTTTCGAGGACGGGATTGCAGCATTTATATTTTTCAAAAAGTGCAAGTGCCTCGGCATAGGTATCTTTTTTCGGCTTTCTCCCGAGAGAAATGTATATATCGTCAAGCATATCTACATTCAGTTCTGCTTTATCTATCATTTCTCCCGATCTTATTTTAAGAGATATGAAGCCTTTGCCTTCAAGCTCCTGCATTTCGGAGTTAATTATTTCAAAGGAAGCATAGTCGCTCTCATCGGCATATTCGGGAAACAGTTTTGATAATTCCGCCGTAAACCGCTGTTTGGCTTTATTTGCTCCTATGTGCGTTTTGCTTTTCTCATAAGAATCTATCAGCTTGTTAAGCAGCTTTTCCTGATATGAGGTCATAAGATATATTCCTCCACAATACTGTGATCTCCTGCACGATATGCCATAAGGACTTCGTCAACGTATTCTCCGATGATCTCTATCTTTCCGGGCGGAGTTCCGAGAATGATCTGAAATCCCATTGAATTAAAGAATTTCATCATGCGCTCAATACGTTCATCATCCATTTTGTCAAAGGCTTCATCAGGCATTATCAAACGAACGGTGTCAGCATTATACAGCTGAGCAAAGGAAGCGGCAATAGCAACATAATAGGGAGTTTGTGCTTCGCCTCCGCTCATATCTCCGTATATTTTGGAAAAATATTTGACTTCTCCGCTCTTGTTGGTTATCCTGATGTCAAAATCAAGGTAACTGCGATAGTCAGTGTATTCTTTTACGACTTTTTTGTCAGCATCGTCATCAAGTGTGATCTTTGCGAACAATTCGGAGATCTGTTCCTCATAGCTTACATTTTACCTGTAAGTTATGCCGTTATCTTTATAATATTTTCAGTCAATTTTCATCGGGCATGTGCTAAGAGATCATATAATTATATCATTCATCACAAACCGAAAATCGTCAATGCGCTTGTCAATATGCCAGTGACCGCAGAGCCAGCGTTTATATGTCAG
>JAGBFZ010000059.1 GCA_018110855.1 Oscillospiraceae bacterium | reverse complement strand
CGTCAGACCTTCGGACTTACAGGCACACCCGTCCGCTTTGTTATCAGAGAACGTGATAACAGCGATACAAAATAATTAAGAGGTTGATTATAAAATGTTGATAGTCACATTGCTGATAACAGCTGTCATTTCCTATCTTCTCGGCAGCTGCAACAGCGCAATTATTACCGTAAAACTCCTGAAGCATGAGGATATCAGAGAGCATGGAAGCAAAAATGCAGGGCTTACAAACACCCTGCGCTGCTACGGCAAGGTACCTGCTCTTATTACCCTTATCGGCGATCTTGCCAAGGGCGTTATCGCTGCCTTTGTTTCGATTTATATCGCAAAACTGCTTCTGGGTGCTGATTTTGAGAGCGTGTATTTTATCGACAGGCGTGCGATAGGCTACATATCGGGACTCTGCTCCATTCTCGGACATATTTTTCCCCTTTATTACGGCTTCAAGGGCGGCAAGGGAGTGCTTGTTTCCTGCTCGATACTGCTTGTTATTGATCCTATAACCTTCTGCATCGTTATTCCGTTCTTTGCGTTAGTTGTGGCAATTTCAAGGTATGTTTCCTTAGGCTCCATTCTTGCGGCAGCTGTTTATCCCATAATCACGTTCTTTGTGCATTATTTCATCTATGACGTGGGCACTTCAAGGGCACTGCTCCATACGGGGCTTGTTCTCTGCACAAGCATACTTCTTATTTATATGCACCGCTCCAATATTCAGCGGCTCAGAAACGGAACTGAAAACAAGTTCGGCAGCAAAAGAAAAGAAAACGGCGTTATGAACGATTCGGATGAAGTGAAATAAAGGAGGATATGACATGGATAAGGCAAATATACTTGTTCTCGGCTCGGGAGGCTTCGGACTAAGTCTGGCTGTAATGCTGAATGCAATGGGGCATGATGTTACCGTATGGTCAAAATTCCGCTCCGAGCTTGACGATATCAGGCGGGACGGTGAAAACAAGGCAAAGCTTCCCGGCGTTAAAATAAGCGAACAGATTCGGCTCACCGACGATATTTCCGAGGCACGGGGCAAGGATCTGGTTATTTTCGGTATACCCGTTAATTTTGTAAGATCGGTTGCAAAGGAAGCCGCTCCATTTTTTGATGAAAAGACCGTTCTTGTCAATACTGGCAAGGGTCTTGAGGGCGGCTCTCTGAAATTCATCAGTCAGGTTATTTTTGAGGAAACGGGCAAAAAGATCGTTGTTCTCACAGGCCCTTCTCATGCCGAGGAGGTGGCTATCGGAATGCCCACTACGGTTATTGCTGCTTCCGAAGACCCTAAGCAGGCTGAGTATGTTCAGAGCGTCATGTCCAACAGCACTCTCAGAATTTACAATAACGATGATGTCATCGGCTGCGAGATAGGCGGCGCAATGAAGAATATCATTGCTCTCTGTGCGGGAATATGCGACGGAATGGGCTTTGGTGACAATACAAAGGCGGCTCTTATGACCCGTGGAATATGGGAAATATCTCGTCTGGGAATGGCTCTGGGCGGCAAGCAGGAGACCTTTGCGGGACTTTCGGGTATCGGCGATCTTATCGTAACCTGCACAAGTATGCACAGCCGCAACAGGCGTGCGGGAATACTTATCGGTCAGGGCGTTGACCCCGACGAGGCTGTTAAGCAGGTGGGTACTGTTGAGGGATATTTCTGCACAAAGGCAGCCTATGAGCTGTCGAGAAAATGCGGAATATGCCTGCCCATCACCGAAAAGTGCTACAACGTGCTTTATAACGGCGCAGACCCAAGAGACGCTATCCGTGAGCTTATGGGCAGACCTAAGCGCCATGAGAGTGAAATTTGCCTTTATGATCTGAAATGATTTCATTCCGATAAACCTTTTATCCTCTCCGAGTGATTCGGAGGGGATTTTTTTATGCTTTTCATCTGCATATTTATCGTTTCTGCAGAATAGAATGTACAAACAAAGGAAAGAAGGCAGTAAGTTTGAAAATCAAAGATTTTCAAACCGAGTTTTGTTTCTTTGGCTGACGCCAAAGATTTCCTTACGGAAACCACAAAACTCTCCTGAAAGGAAGGATCATTTAAATGACAGCAGTATCAGAAGTACTCCGATATTTCAGTCCCCGTGTCTCAAAGGCTCTGTCGGGAGTAAGGGCAGAGGTATGCGAGATAAGGCTTCGAGCAGGAGCGCCTCTCAGCATTACCCTTCCCGAAAAATATGTCTATGTTACGGAAAGCGGAGGTCTTACCAATTCCGAAACGCAGGGACTCAGGGTCTCAATGGAAGATATCAGACACTGCTTTGAAGCGGTCTGCCGATATTCAGTACATAGCTGTCAGAATCAGATAAACCGGGGCTTTGTTACCGTTGCGGGAGGACATCGTGCAGGACTTTGCGGAACGGCGGTGTATTCACCATGCGGAAAGATAGAAAACGTGAAATACATAAACGGCATAAATTTCCGAATTGCGGGGGAGATAATCGGCGCCGCTGACGAAATAGCGGACAAGGTCATGGGAAACGGGCTTAAAAGCATACTGATATTCGGTGCACCCTGCTCGGGAAAAACAACAATTCTGAGAGATCTGTGCCGCAGGGTGGGGGACAAGTATCCCGTTTCCCTTGTGGACGAGCGTTATGAGATCGCATCGTCGAGCGGTGGAACGGCTAATAACCGTGTGGGCGCAAACACCGATGTTTTCAGCGGTTTTTCCAAAACTGACGGAATAAGTACAGCAGTTCGGGTAATGTCTCCCCGAATGATAGTCTGTGATGAGATAGGCTCCGAGGAGGATATCAAGGCTCTCAGGCAGGCATGGATAAGCGGCGTAAAAATAGCAGCTTCTATGCACGCTGGAAGCATAAAAGAGCTGCTTTCGGGAAATGTGTATCCCCTCATTGCCTGCGGAGCCTTTGATCATGCGGCATTTACCGAGGATAGAAGAATAAAAAGGATAATCAGCTCGGAGGAGCTTGTCAAAATGCATGAAAGGGGTGCTGACGCAT
>JAGBFZ010000058.1 GCA_018110855.1 Oscillospiraceae bacterium | reverse complement strand
TTGTAAATATAATCAATGGAGAAAAATGTAGCTTTTTTCTTTCTTTATTTATGATAATGCAAAGAGAACCGAGAAATATTGCTTGAAAAATTGAGCCTATCGTATCAACGATTGTAGTTACCGACTCGTTTCTCAAGATATCGTTTGGTGCAGGAACAGAAAACCAAATAAAATTTGGGATCATTACAATCAGAAAAATTACTAAGCCTGAAATATCAAAACCAAATCTATACTTTTTCAGCAAAATTATCCCCCTCTGTAAATTCCGATTTATCAATCAGTTAAAAATCCTTACAAGTTATTATACTACTCTGTCACGGATAAATCAAGAGCATAAAAAAATCCGAAAAACATTGCCTGTATATTTTTAGCAGCGGCGGTAAAAATAGTATTTAAGCAATGATATTTCTGCCCAAAAAAATCGGCGGAAAAAATATTCGGAAAGCAGGTTTTGCGCATTGAAAAAAAAGGAGACGCTTTATCCCGACGGATACTGCTTTGAAAATGTCCCCCTTGCTGCGGCACTCGGGGACAATATCAGAAATATAAAAAATATTCTCGGAAACACCAGCGATCTGCTTATAAGCCCCATAACCATATGCGGAGTAAAGGCGGCGGTTATTTGCTTTGAGGGAATGGTCTCGGGGCTGAGCATTTCGCAGATGCTCATAAAGCCGCTGATGAGGATATCCATTGAGGACTGCACGGAAAAAAAGCTGTTCGAGCATATCAGGGACAATATGATATTGTCCGTTGACACCGCCGTTTCCGAGGAATACGGCGATATTATCCGCAGGCTTATGAGCGGCTTTGCGGTAATATTCGTTGACAAAACGGCAAAGGCAATATGCTGCGGTATTCAGGGCTATGACAAAAGGGGAGTTGACGAGCCGTCCTCCGAGGGAAATATCCGAGGCTCACATGAGGGCTTTGTGGAAACGGTTAGGACAAATATGTCCCTTGTCCGCCGCAGAATGAAAACGCCCCTTCTCCGCTTCGAGCTGTTCCCCGTTTCAAAGCGGAGCAACACGGACGTTATAGTCTGCTATATGACGGACAGAGTTCCCCCCGCTCTTGTGAAAAGCGTTAAGAAAAGGCTTAAAGAGCTGCCCCTTGAAACTATTCTTGGCAGCGGCTATGTGGAGCCGTTTCTCGACAGCGGCAGACCTTCCGTTTTTTCGGGAATGAGCATAACCGAGCGCCCCGATGTTATGTGCGCAAAGCTCCTTGAGGGACGGGTGGGGATAATGATAGAGGGAACGCCCTTTGCCATCGTTATCCCCGCAATGTTCACCGAGCATTTTCAGACCCTTGACGATTATAATTTCCGTCCCTTTTACGCTGTGTTTTTAAGATATATCAGATACATTGCATTTTTCCTTGCGGTGTTTTTCCCCGGGATATATGTGGCGGCGGCACTTTTTCACCCCGAGATGTTCAACAGCAGGCTGCTTTTAAATCTTGCGGCGGCGCAGGAATCTGCTCCGCTGAATCTCATGTGGGAGGCGCTTATCACCCTTATATTCTACGAGATAATCAGGGAGGCGGGCGTAAGGCTGCCCCAGAGCGTGGGGGGAGCGGTATCCATTGTGGGCGGACTTATTATCGGTGACGCGGCGGTGTCTGCTGGAGTCATATCAAATCCCATGCTGCTTGTCTGCGCCATTTCCGTAACGGCTTCATTCGTTATCCCAAGCCTTGATCAGCAGGTAACGCTTTTCAGGCTTGCGGCAGTCATTATAGGCGGATATGCGGGGCTTTTCGGAATTGCTCTTCTTTCCGCATTCATGCTTGCAAATATCTGCGCCGCCGAGAATTACGGTCTGCCCGTAATGGCGCCCCTGTCGCCCTTTTCACCCAAGGCAATGGGAGATGTGGCTGTCCGTCTGGGGTTTAAAAGGCTCGGCAAACGTGATTTTACGATAGAACAGCTGAACGGTGCGGATATTAAAAATGCGGCAGAAAAGGAGCTTCAAAGCGGGGAGGGAGACACATGAAAACTGAATATATAGGCAGAGGACAGGCGGCTGTTATGCTCGCCCTTTTCGGAGTGCTT
>JAGBFZ010000057.1 GCA_018110855.1 Oscillospiraceae bacterium | reverse complement strand
CGTATTCTATCCACCGTCTTTATCCATAGAACAAATGGTTATTAGTATGAAAAAAGCTTTGGGGTCTTTTTAGATTATTTCCGACCGATTATCAGTTCGTGGAGAACGCCGAACCATTCCCTTATCCAGTAGGAGGGGAGCAGGGGCGGATATGTGGGGGAGCTTTTGCTGTAGCATTCCAGACCCTGCTTGGAGCCTATCATTTTGGCTCTGAGCTGGTGAAATTCGCTGGTTACTATTACAGCCCGGCGCTTCATTCCCAGACTGTCAAGTATTTGGATAGAATTTCGGATATTCTGAAAGGTGTTTTCCGATTTATCCTCAAGGATTATCCTGTCGGGGGAAATTCCCTTTTTTACAAGCTCGTCACGGATAGCCTCCGCTTCCGACACGGGTTCATCGCTTCCCTGTCCTCCCGAGGCTATGCATATGGCATCTTCATTTTCCGAGAGATATTCGTATGCGGAGTCAATCCTTTTACGGAGCATGAGAGAGGGACCGCTTTCCTTTACCCTACAGCCCAGAACTATTACGGGGGCAGGGGTTTCGGGCAGCCTGTTCATGGCAAGGAGCATTAAAACAGATATTACTATGGCGGTTATTATGCCAATGATAATAAGCGCAGAAACGGCTGTTACCGCTATTCTTCCTGCGGCGGTGCTGCAAAGGCTTTTTACAAAGCTGCAGAAGGCTGTTCTTTTTATGCACAGGGCAGTAATAGCGGCGCAGGCGATCATGCCAGTGATATTACCTATGTTGGGCTTTGTGCAGACTGCCGCTGCCCCGAAGCTTACAAAGCCTGCCGCCAGCAGAATTTCAAGTAAAGCAAAGCATACTCCGAGGGGTGTGCTTTTAAAATATTGTGACATTTTATCAAAGGGTCTGCTTGAGAGCCTGTGCAAGCTGGTCGGGACATGAGGTTCCTCTTCCGTTGCAGTTTATGCCCTCAAGACGGGAAATAACGTCCTCCACCTTCATGCCTTCAACAAGGCTTGAAATGCCCTGTGTATTTCCGTTGCAGCCGCCTGTAAAGGTCACTTTCTTAACTATTCCGTTTTCGACCTCGGCGGTTATTTTTCTGGAGCATACGCCCCTGGGTGTGTATTCAACAGTCATGTTAATTATCCTTTCTTTTTATTGATAGCAATATTACTTCCTGCTGCAAAGCTTCAGTATGCGGTCGATATTTTCCTTGTCAGTTGTATATTTTCCGAGATGAGTGGGCTTTATATTGTACAGACCGTGGAAGTCCGAGCCGCCTGTAACTATAAGGTCGTATTCGTTTGCCTTTGCAAGGAGCATTGCCTGCTGTTCCTCGTTTGCTGAATAATGGAATACCTCAACTCCGTCGATCTTTCCCTCCGCAGCAAGGCTGTCGAGAAGCTCAAGAGAATCATATACCATAGGGTGAGCCATTACCGCTGCGCCTCTTGCTGAATGGATAAGCTCCAGAACATAGTTAATGTCGGGATATTCTCTTTCCACTATGCAGGAGCCTGTCTCTTCATTGAAAAGCTCATCGTTGAGCTTTCCGTAGAAGTGCGT
>JAGBFZ010000056.1 GCA_018110855.1 Oscillospiraceae bacterium | reverse complement strand
CACCGAAGTCTGTGTAGATATCAGCCTCGAAGAAGCCCTTGGATTTCCAGTCGGTGTACATTTTAATGGTCTTGCCCATAGGCTCGCTCTCGCTGAAGGGAGTATCGCTCTTGAGCATAGAAGGATATGCGTCATTTCTGCCTGCAACGTAGTTTGCGAAATCCTGAAGTGTAGCAAGAGGCCAGTTCTCAACTCTGTGCATTGCGATGGGGTCAATGCCTGCCTCTCTGAGCTTAGCGCACATGGTCTCAAACTCAGCCTGAGTTGTGGGAACAGCGTCATAGCCTACCTTCTTGAGAGTTTCCTCATTGTAAACAACAGCGTTGTTGTAGGTCTTTGCGGGCATGAGAGCATAGATGTACTTGCCGTCGTTGTACATTGTGGTCGCATAATCGCCGTAAAGCTCCTTTGCCTCGTCAATGGTGCAGTAAGGCTCTGCATACTGCTGCCATTCCTCAATGCTCCAGTTGGGAGATGTGTAGATATCAATGGAAGGATCTGCGGTCTGGAGAAGAGGACGGATATCATCCTCTGTGGAGTTGACCTGAAGATCAATGTGGATTCCGTATTCGCTTTCAAATCTTTCTGCAAGGTGCTTTAAATAAGCATAGGACTCATCACGGTATGTATTTCCGTTTTCGTCCTTCTTTTCCTCACCGAGAACTCTGTTTCCGCCGTGGGTGTAGAGTGTAACGGTTGTGCCCTTGAGAGCTTCTGCGTCAATGTCCGAAATGGACTTGAGGATCTTTCCGTCTGCAGAAGCGGTATCTCCGCCTGCTGCTCCGCCGTTATCCGAACCGCTGTTTGCTGTGCCTCCGCATGCTGCAAATACGCTTGAAGCAAGCGCCATGCACATAGCAAGGGACATGATCTTCTTTGCCTTCATAAATTTCTTCCTCCTAAAAAATAAAAATGCCGGTATTTGGGTCATAACAAGCAAGCTAATTTAGCTAACTTTACTGTTTATAATTAAACTACATTTTAAACAAAATTGCAAGCGTTTTGATGAATCTTTGTAAAAAATCTATTTCTTTCACAAAACAAACACATTTCATTTGTTATATTAAACAAAAATCATAGGAGAATTTTTACGAAATATCAGGCGCCCTGTCTCCTTCTGTGATAATATAAGCCTCCATAAACTTAAAACAAAGTTAAAAAAAGTTTCCGATCCGTTTGTTTATAGTTAAATTAGTTTGATCAGCCTTTCATATATGCCCTCAGCTCCGAAAGGCATTCATTTCCGTCATTTACGCCGAGATCATACACTGTCTGCAGCTTATGGGGATCCTTTTCTATCCTGCTGATACGGATAGGCTCTGAGGGACGGATAACAAATGCCCTGCCCTCATTTTCCCACTGCCTGAGAAGCTCCACCGAGCGGTTGTACAGCTCATGTCTCTCTTTAAGCCTTGCGGCGATGTTGGGATGTTTTATGCCGCAAAGTGTTGTAAGTGCTGCTGACATGGGCTTTTTGCGATACTCTATATCTCGGGTCAGAATAACGATCAGCTTGTCGCAGCCCTGAGCAGAAAGCCACTCGAAGGGTATACTGTCCGATATGCCGCCGTCCAGATATTCTCTGTTTCCGATCCTTACGGGCTTTGACGCCATGGGCATTGAGCCTGACGCACGAAGCGTATCCATCTGATCGAAAACGCTGTGTATCTGTATGTATTCGGGCTTTCCGCTTTCCACGTCTGTCACAACTGCATAGAATGGAACACCTGAGCTTTTGTAGCTGTCGTCATCAAAGGGGTCAAGCCTGCGTGGAACATCCTCATAGGCGTATTTTGTGCTGAACAGATTTCCCTCTTTAATAAAGGGGATAAGCCCCATATAGTTTTTATCTCCGTTGAAACGCTTGTTATACCTTATCACTCTGCCCTTCTGACGGGACAGATAGTTTACGCCGAACAATGCGCCTGCGGATACTCCCACGATACTGTCAAAGGTGATATCCTGCTCCAGAAACACGTCCAGAACGCCTGCGGTATACATTCCCCGCATTGCGCCGCCCTCTAATACCAAGCCCGTTTTCATCTGACCGTCTCCTTAGCAAAAATGCTTTTCCGTTTGCCATTTCGCATTATTCTTCTACTGTAATAACATCCTTCAGTATATAATGGAATGTAGGTGCGGAGCTATGCTCATTTTCCTTGTATCCGTCCCGCAGATCGATCATATCCGAAGGGTCATAGGGATCCACTCCGATATAATCCCCCTGAAACACATTGAGCTTATGCTGACGGAATCCGTTTATCAGCTCATCGACCTTTTCACGGGTTCCGTCGGCAGTCACAAACTCGTTGATCTCAAGCATTCTCACCCAGTCATTTTCAAAGCCCGAGCCGATGTCATTTCCATTGACATTTCCCTTGACAAAGCTCTCTATATCCCTTCCCGAAAGCACCGCCTTCACCGCACCTGTCATATAGGGGCTCCAGTTGATCTTTGAACCTGTGAGATAGGTGGTGGGCGCAATATCTCTCATACTTTCGTTATAGCTCACATAATACACAGATCTTGATTTGTCCGTTTCCTCACAGGCAGCCGCAGGACCTGACGTATCTGAATGCTGTGAAATGATAACGCAGCCCTCGTCAATAAGCTCCTCGGCTATGTTCTTTTCCAGACGGTAATTACCCCATGTATATGTATATTTCACCATCATTGTGGCTTCGGGGACCTCTGAGCGGACGCCGAGGAAGAATGCTGTATAGCCGGAGATGACCTCCGCAAAGGGAAATGCTGCTATATAGCCGATCTTTGCCTGCTCCTTTGTGATCCTGCCTTCTTCAAGAAGCTCCTTGAGCTTCATTCCTGCCACAACGCCCGAAATATATCTGCCCTCATAGATATTTCCCATGAAGGTATGATAGTTGCTCAGATACGGCTCCTCGTTTGCATTGGTACAGGTCGCTGCACAGAACTGGATATCGGGATACATCGCAGCATATTCCTTTGCCTTTTCCCCATATCCATAGCTTGTTGTAAATATCAGGTCGCACTCCTCACCTACCAGATCAATGAGAGCAGATTCCACAGTATCCTCGGGGACATTATATTTTGTTATAGTCCGGACCTGTCCTGCAAACTGATTTTCGATCTCAAGCTGCGCCTTGGCAAAATTATTTGTATATGCGTCGCTTCCATCTCCCACATAGATAAAGCCTACCTTTATCTTATTGTCTGTCTCTCTTCCGCTTACAAAGCAGTGTATGCCGAATGAAACTGCTATGGCTGCCAGCGCACAGATAAGTGTGATAAGTATTTTCTGCTTTTCATCAGCTTTCATTTGTATACACCTCACTCAGCTTCTTTCCGTATATCTGCTCCACATCTATCGTTCCATCATCGATCAGTCCCAGCATGATATCCACAAGCTTAGGATCGAACTGTGTTCCTCTGCCCTTGCGCAGTTCCTCGAGAACATACTCCAGATCAAGCTGCTTTCGGTAAACACGGTTAGCAGTCATTGCGTCAAAAGCGTCCGCAAGACCGATTATCCTTGCATTAAGGGGAATTTCCTCGCCCTTTAAGCCGTTAACATAGCCCCGTCCGTCATATCTTTCATGGTGATACAGGGCGCCGTCCGCAACATGGTCGATAACGGTGAAGCTTTTAAGTATCTCCGCTCCCCTTACAACGTGGGATCTCATTATCTCATATTCCTCGTCAGTAAGCCTTGCAGGCTTGTTCAGCACGCTGTCGGGTATTCCGATCTTGCCGATATCATGAAGTATTGCGATCTTGCGGAGATTCTCACATTCCTCATCGGTGTATCCCAGCTTTTTGGCTATCATGACCGAATATTCTGATACTCTGACCGAATGCTGGCTGGTATTTTCGTCCTTGGCGTCCACAGTTTTTGCAATGGTAAGGATCGTTTCATTTCCCATTTTAAGCTGATTTTTTGTAAGCTCCAGCTCCATTTTCTGCATACGGAAGGTCTTCTGTATCTGGGTCCTGACAAACAGCCATGTAAGGTATGCTATTGTAATTATTGCCACAATGCCTGCATACAGCCTGAACCACCAGTTTTCGTATATTTCCTTTTCCTTGACGAGCCTGTAGGTGTTTTCCGCAATAACGCTGCCCGTTCTGCTGTCAAGGACTGCAAGGTGAAATACATATCTTCCGGACGGCATATTTGAATACACTACGCTTGTCAGTTCGCTCTGAGATATTATCCTGGGCTCGGCGTCAAAGCCCTCCATATAAACGCTGACTGCGGGGTCGTTGATGGAGAAATTCACGATCTCGGGAATAATTTCGATCTCGGATGCTCCGCTGGGAATGACCGTATCCGTTTCCTTGTCGATAAACAGGCTTTCGCCGTCTGCCTTTATTTCTTTCAATTTCATGCGGTAGGATCTTACGGAAATGTCATACTTATCCAGATTGAGATATATAACTCCCGTGTCTCCTGACAGAAACAGGTTGTTATCCTCGTCAATGAAATTCCACGAATTGGGTGTCAGTCCTATCCTCAGACCTCTTTTGTGATCGAGAAGCAGATATTGTAACTCCTTGCCCTCAAGCAGCTCTGTTTTGTTTGCAACAAATATTCCTGCGGAGCTAAGCACGAATAAATCCCCGTCATATCCTTCAATAATGTCATAATTATTGTAATAGGGAAAGTTATTCAGGGACCGTATCTCATTTTCCCTGCTGAGATAACATAAGCCGTTTCCTGTTACCACAAAGCAGCCGCCGTCCGAATCGGGGACGATACGAAGGATTATATCAGAGCTGAGACCATTTTCCTGCTTCAGGGTCTCAGTTATTATCCCGTTTCTTATCACAGCGATACCGTTCCCGTCGGTTCCTGCAAGGATACTTCCGTCCTCCCTTTCGCAGAGAGTCAGCACCTTGGGATTTACAAGCCCTTCTGCCGAACCGATGGTACCATATACCATGCCGTTTTTAATAAAGGTGATGCCGTAATCTCCTGCGGCTGCAAATGTGCCGTCCTTTGTTTCTATTACCGAGCGGAATTTGTCTCCTGCAGTTCCCATACTGCTGTCATAGGTTTTTACGTTTCCGTCGGGAGAGACCTCTTTTATTCCCTTGCCCGATGTGCATATCCACAGATGATCCCGTGAATCAGCCTTAAGGCAGCGTATTCTTATGCCGCTCAGTTCCTGCACAAGAGGATCCTCCACAGCAGCCTGAGCATTGCCTGCTGCCTCCAGACCTCCGTCGGTTCCGACGTACAGCGTTCCCTGCCACTTTATTACAGTATTCACAACATTTCCCGACAAGCCTTCATTTTCACCTATTTCCGTAAATACGGAGGGGCACAGGCAAAGCAGTCCCAGTCTTGAAGATGTAAACCAGTAATTTCCCTGATAATCTATAAGCATATGCTCAATGGAGCTGTTGAAATCATTCGTTTCAATGGGATAATATTCTCTCTCGGATGATAAATAGCCTGCTCCGTTTTCTGCGCAGATAAACAAAGTGCCGTTATCTGAAAAATGCAGGGAATTAAGCCCCGACAGATCGTCACATTCTATGGAAAAGAGCTTATTAAAGCCTCCCTCCGATACATCGTATGCCTCAACGGTATTTCCTGAGGTACCTGCGTATAATATCCCGTTCTCGTCAAATGCGCAGCTGTAATAGCTCTCGCCTGCCTTGTCCGCAGCTTTGCTTGCAACGACCTCCGTTCCCCGTACAAGATACAGCGTTCCCTCGTCCGTTACGGCTGCAACATTTCCGTTATTGTCTGCGCATATCCTTCTGGCATATACTATTTCGGGGATCGTATCATAGACCTTCAGTCCGCCCGAAAGGGTAAGCACCACAAGACTGTCGGTGGTTCCTGCATAATAATATCCTTCTGTGCCTTCTGTTATGCAGCGCACCGAATTTGAGGGAATGCCATTGTCCTTATTCAGAACATTGGTTATCCTGTCGTTGATGAATATGGATAAGCCGTTGTCATTTGTGCCTATCCAGAGTCTGCCCGCCTCGTCCGTATAGAGGCAGTTTACTGTTCTGACCGACTTTATCCACTCCAGCTCATTGCCGCAGTAGCGGTACAGTCCGCCGTAGGTGCCTATCCACAGAACTCCGTCCTTTGTCTGCACGATATCGTTTGCCATTCCCCCGGGAAGCCCGTTTTCACCGTTATAGACTGTATATATGTATTTTCCGAAGCCATTTTCTGCATCCGCGGGAGCTTCCTCGGCATATACAGTATCCGGTTCGGGGAAAAGCGCAAGGAGAGACAGCATTACTGCAAGGACCGAAATAATTCCTTTATGCATTTTTTTATTATTCTTTTTTTCCTTAGGCTCTTCCTTTTTCATATTCCATAGCTTTACAGCAATATAGAGCAGCAGCATTGTCAGTGTCTTATCGAGAAAATCCACATAAAACTGCCCTGCTATACGGCTGATGGTCTTATTAAAGCCCATTTCCTGCATAAGACCTACCACGCCGTCTCCCCAGATATTTCCCACTGCGCCGCCCGACAGGAAAAAATTCATCGGAGTGGATATCGCAACAGACAGCAGCGTTACGACAAATGCGGCTGACAATACTCCGAACAGGCTTTTGAGATATCCTTTTTTCTCAAATACTCCCACGATTATTCCAACAGAAATGTTTGTCAGAGCATAGAACAGGACTGCAGCAGAATGAAAGCTGTATATTATATTTGTTGCCGCTCCCACAATGGCTCCGCACACAGGTCCCAGCGCATATGCAGAAAATACCGTTCCCACTGCGTCCAGCCAGACAGGCAGCTGCAGCAGATCGGAAAATGTTCTTCCCAGATAATTTATCAGAATACATCCGGATACAAACAGATAGAGCTGAAAATTTTTCCCCGATCTCATAAATTTGACCCTCGCTTCCACTATATCGACATTCGATTTACCATATTTATGTATAATTGTTTTTATTATAGCATTTTTCAATGAAATATGATACAGCAAAAAATAAAATAATTGTCGATTTATCTACATTTTTTGCAAGTTTGTAGACGTTTACAATTCATGAGTGGAATATACAGGGCTGTTTTGTTCAGGATAACATAAAAAAGGGGACTGTATCGGGATAATAATACAGCCCCCATACACTATTCGGTTTCACCCGCAAATATGAAATAGCTCGTCAGTCCCTCGCTGTAAGTTACCTTGTCATAAGGAATATCCGTTATTTCCATGGAATTGCTGTGGTCAAGCTCCCGTATCTCACCGCCAAGTCCTTCGCACAGGCGGACAAACGCCCCAAGACAGCGGTATGAATCCACATTTGCGTCGGTCATTCTGTTTATTGAGTCAAGGTCGCCCGAAAGCACAGCCTTGCGGGTCTCCATATCCCGCCTGTCGGTCTCATTGGGTTCAAGGTAGTGGGAAAAATCCACCGAAAACACAAACAGGCATTTTTTCTCCCGTGAAATTTCAGAAAGCAGTCCCGAAATATCCTCAGAAATATCCTTGTCGGCAGAGCTGCCCACAAGCAGGCAGGCTACATTTGCGTCGGGGAAATAATATTTCACATAAGGGATAACCGCCGATGAGGAATGGTCGTATTCCACAGTTTTGCTGTCCTCCGCCGCTCCAAGCTCCGAAATGAAGAGGTCGGTAATGTCCCTGTCCGTTTGGAGCCTGCCGAAGGGTGTTGACCAGTCAAGGGAAGAGGTTATCACAGGGGCTTTTGCGGGATAGTGCAGGGTGGATATGATGACCACCGTTTCCGTCTCGGGGCGGGACATAGCGGCAGTCCCCAAAAATCCCGCCGCCATATGCCCCGCCGTAAGATGATGGGGAACCGTACCGCAGAATATCTCCCCGTCTGTCTCATACAGCTCTGCCCTTTAGACGTGGATATCGTAATCCCTCTCATTATAGTAATTGCAGCCGAGAGTTTCCTCTCTTATGCTATCCTGCCCGAACTGAGACAGCTGCGTTTCGGGAAATGCTGCTGTCTCTGTGTATATTTCCTCCTTTGCAGAGCGGCAGGCACATAGCATAACCGCCGCCAGAAGAATAAATATGTGCTTATACCGTTGTTTCATAGCCCTCGACCTTAATGACAGTCCTGTCGCTCATGCCCCATGTGCCGTCTCGGCGGTTCAGTGCCGCCGCACTTTCAAGGACATATTCGCCGTCTGCCGCAATTTTGAAGGTGTAGGAAGCATGACCGTACTTATCGGTGTAAAGCCTTATCCGCTGACTCTTGAAATTGCTGTATGTATCGCTTCTTCCGCAGGAGGGGATAACGTCAGTGATAACATGATATCCGCCGCCCTTTACATCTATATCCACCTTTGCTTCGGAGCCGATCTTCAGCTTTTCGCCGTTAACTGCCCTTATCTTCTTTGTCACATTTAAAGTAGGCTTGTCGGCATTTTCTTCTATCCGTCCCTTGTAGAACGCAACAGCGAATATCTCCCCCGATGTAACCTTGAAGTCTGCTTCGGCAAGCTGCTTTTCGGTAAAGCTGAGACGTGTTCCGAAATGGCTTGCAGGCTTGACGGTCTCGGTCTTTCCGTCACGGACATAGGTAAATTCAGCGCCGTTTTCCGTCTTTACGGTGTAATTATTAAGGTATACCATAAGCTCAAGCACAAAGGTATCATATACCTGCTCCCGGTCAAGCAGCCATCGTGCCATCATGTCCGCCTCGGGTCTGTGGAGCATTGAAGCGGTAAGGAGAGCATACTGAGTATATTCAAGGGAGTCCTTCCCGCCAATATATGCCTTTTCACCGTCAGCCACAGCCATGGGCAATACGAATTTTTCGTAATATTTCGCCGCACCGTCATAATCTCCCGAGGCTGCAAGAGCTGCGCAGAGCAGGAAAACATCTTCATAGCTGTAATCCCTCTCGGTGACTACCTCTTCCTTAATAGTCATGTTCTCAAGAATTTCTCTTATCTCGTTCATCACAGGCTCATCAAGAGCTGCAAGAGCAAGATATGCGGAGGATAGTTTTTTTGCCGTCTGATCCTTTTCGTCAAGTATTCTTGTCATATAATTTGTAACCGCACGCTTATCCGCAAGCTCGGGTGCGGCAAGGCAGATAAGTGCTGTGAGCCTGTCATCCGAAGCCGACTCGGGAAGAAGCCTTGCAGCGCCGTTCTGCATAATTCCTTCAAACTCCGAAGCAAACTCCTCTTCTGTAATAAATCCGAACTCCTTATATGCAAATTCATTGGCAATTCGGGTGTCAAGCCGCTCCGTGGTATGCTCAAGGAGCTTGAAGAGAGTATCCGTATAAAGCATATATTCCTTATCGTAGAGGGTTATCTTTACGGGATAGCGGATGGGCTTTATGTCAATACCCTCGGACAAATCAAAACTTTTCAAAATATCCATTTCAAGCAGGGTTTCGGTTACGGTAATAGGCAGCTCAACAGCGTCCTTGCCCTTTTCATTTTCAGCGGAAAAGAGTATCTTGTATTCTCCTGCGGACAGCTTTCCGAAATTTGCGGAGCGTCCCGAGGGAGCCGTAAGTGTTTTTTCCGTACCATTTCCCGAAAGGGTAACTGTAATGATCTCATCGGCATCAGTTTCGCCATAGCACCTTGCGGAAACGGATATATCATCTCCCTCCACATAGCTGTCCATTACTATGGGGCTCAGGAATACGGGCTGTGTTACAACAAGAGGACTGCGAGCCACTCCCGCATATACAACATCGGTCTGCTTTTCCCAAATCGCCTGAGCGGTCAGACGCCAGCTTGTGATGTTGTCGGGGAGCTTGAATTCAAGCTCCGCCTCGCCCTTGCTGTCGGTGCATACGTTATAGAATGCAGCGGTGTCCTTAAAGTCCTTTCGGATATACTCTTCGTCTCCGCCGCCGCCCTTTTCTCCGCTGCTGTCGGCATCAAGGGTGTGCTGAATATAGCTGTAATAGCTTTGTACCCAAGGCAGCCATATATCTCTGTAAATTGTCTCCAAGGGGTCTGCATACTGATCTGCAACGGCAAATGCAGCCTCGTCCACAACGCTCAGGGATACGGCTGCCGAATCAACAGGCTTGCCGTTTATATCCTTTGCGGTGATCTTCACCTTTGCGGTATCGCCCGGAGCATATTTCTCCTTGTCCGCCTTGATATCCACCGCTATCTCTCTTTCGGCAGGGTCAAAGGAATAGTATTCCCAGCCCTCGTTTATGGGATAAACGTGCCGTCCGTCAAAATAAGCTCCCATCACATTTACGTTGGGGATATACTTTGCCGTCATAACATGGTCGAAAACGGGTTCGGTAACTATCTCAGATGTAATGAGCTTGTTTCCGTGAACAAGGAAGAGAATACGTCCGCCCTTTTCCATATCCGTTTCACTGCCATTGTTAAGAAGGGTGAACTGAATGGATTCATTTTCCTTGAAAGATTTTTTATCGGAGGAAAGAGTGTAGTGCTTACGGTCGGTGTCCCTGTAATAATCATACTCTGTGCCCCTGAGATATATCTTCTGACGGGTATTTCTGCCCTGACTGTCTTTATAGTGTATCTCAAAATAATAAGCGGAATCCTTCTCGGTAAGAGGAAGGCTTTCAATGGAAGCCTTGCCGTCCTTTGTTTTCAGAGTATAGGTCTTGACAGTTTCGGTATGCTCGTCATATTCATAGGTCTTTACGGTCTTTTTACGCAGGTAGTCATAATATGAGCCTGTTTCCCGCTTGGTGTACCAGCGGCGCTTGAGAACTGCGGTTATTTCCGAATCAGCCGCATTTCCTCTTATCTTGTCATTGGGGATATCATAGCTGTCTCTGTCCTCCTCGGTGAGATTGTCGGGGATAATTTCCGAAAGGGTGAAATCTATTTTGCTTGTCTTTTTGTCAAACTCATATTCAAGCATTATGTCACGGAAAAATCCCCAGAACCATTTGCTGCCATATGTATATACGTCCTGAACACCCGTAAGCTCATAGCCCACATAAAGGCGTTCAGGCTCCCAGTCGTTATAATAGTAATAGTTATTTTCCGAAACGTCATTAAAAAGTATCTCCGCAGACGCAGTGCCGTCCTTATCGGTAACAAGCTCGCTCAGCTCCTCTGACTTCCTTCGATAGCTGTGTATCTTAAAGGTAAGTCCGTCAGCGGCGGTGCCGTCATAGAAGCTCGCCTGTATTGATGTGGGAACAGGCACGCTCTGGGGGGATTCCCAATAGACAGGCAGAGTAATGTCATATACATAATTTGGCTTTTCATAGTCCTTAACGGTTATATTCTTGCTGCAAAGCTCGGTATCGCCGCTGAAAAGCGAAAGATTTAACCACCAGTATTCCTCAGACCCTGAATATTCTATCTCCGCTGTAAAGGTTCCGTTTTCATTCAGCTTAACGGGAACATCATCAAATACCGCTCCGTCATAATTAGAAGCATTAATATAAAGCTCACGGGGCATGGGAACATCTTTGGCACGAGGACGGACAATTCCCCATACCTTTACCTTATCGGTAGTGAGATATGCCTCTCTGTCCGTATAGATATAGGTGTAATACATATCCTGCGGGTCTTTTTCAGCCTTTTTGCCGTAATCGTAAACGTCAATGAACACATTGCCGTTATAGGTGATTTTCAGCAGTCCCGTGCCGCCTGCGGAGGTGTCATGGGATAAGAGCGCAAGACCGTCCTTGTCGGCTGTGGCTTTAAATGTTCCGTCGAAGGTGTAAAGCTCCGCAATGGCTCCTTCCGCTGCCTTGCCCGTAATGGCGTCATTTATGAAAAGCTGCGAATCTCCCCCAAGCTCCGCCGAATATACGGAAATGGGATTTACCTGAATATGCCGCTGAACGGAATATGCAACACCATCCGCCTCTGCCGATACCTCTGCAAGATAATAGCCGTTTTTCAGATCATCGGGCAGCAGCAGGAAGGAGGGTCCCCATTTGTCCTTGCCTTCTATAAGGTTAGAAACGGAGGAATATGCCTCGGTAAGCCCCTCTGTGGAAAATTCATAGCTGCTTTCATGCTTTCCGCTGTCCAGATATCCCTTGAGAGCATTGTAATAATCCTCGGCTGTCTTGTAGCTGTAAAGCTTTAAGCTGTATTCCGTATCGGGCAATTTAAGTTTCTCCGAAGCATAAAGCTCTATAACAGTAAGGTCGCCCTCGATAAAGGTCTCGGACATTCCCGAATCATAAAGATACTGACCTTTGCTGTATTTCTCCGTTCTGAATCTGAAGGAATAATCCTCGCTGAGAGAAGCTCCGTCCGCAGTGGGAAGTCCCTTTTTCAGCTTAACGGTGTAATATGTGGCAGGCTCAAGATCATCGTCGGGAACGAAATAAAGGGTATTTCTGTGAGCCGAGAATTTTCCCTTCACAGACGGCTCTATCTCAAAATAACTCTCAACATTCTTTAAGCCTGCTCTTGATGTTAGGGTGATCTCTATGCCCGTATCAACGCCTGCATATTCGCTTCCGTCGGTGGGATAGGTGGATTCCACCCTTACATCGCCCTCGGTCTGAAACGCCCATTTATATTCTGTCTGCCCCTCGCCGTCTTTCAGAGTCAGCACCGCCATGCTGTTTTCGGGAAAGCTTTCAAGGGTTTTCAGCTTGTAGGAGCAGGGCGCAGTTCTTTCCACTGTAAAACCACTGTCATTTGAAAGAGAAAGCAGTCCCTTTAAGCTCTCCGCAGGGATATCCTGTGAGGCTGTGACGGTAAATGATGAATCCGTTTTGATAAGCTGCCCCGTCATGCTGTCCGCCGTAACAGAGGTGATAAGCCGCTCCCCGTTTGTTTCGGGTATTTCCCACGATGTCTCGGTGGGAGCAGTTGTCTCCGAAACGGCTGAGGTCTCCGTCAGGCTTGTCTCTGTGACAGTGCTTTCGGAAGCTGTGGTTTCCTCGGGCATTTCGCTCTTGCCTGCGCAGCCGCCCAATATCCCTGCTATCATAAGCAGAGCGGTGAATGCGGCAAGAAGGCGGGGTGATCTTCTCGTTTTATATCCGTTCATTGCAATACCCCCTGAAATAATTTACTTTAGTATGATTTTATCATACATTCAAAAAAAAGTACATAACACATTGATTACAATTTATTACAAAACGAAAAAAGTTAACAACCGTTTATTACTAAAAAAATATCTCACGGAAAAATCCGTGAGATCAGCTTGTTGAAAAAGTGTTAAATAAAAAAATCTGTACAAATAATGTCACTCTAAAAGTTTCGTCCACCTTTTCAAAGGTGGCAGGTTTCCAAAGGGCGGCGCCCTTTGGTCGCCGTCCGCAGACGGCGAAATCTCCTTTATACAAGAAAACGGAGCAGGGGTGAGGAAATGCGACAGCATTTCCGAGGGGCGCGAACAAGACCGCGCCCCTTCTATGGTGGTTGTGCAAACTTACCCTCAAAAACGTTCCGGTGGAACGTTTTTGACAAAACAGTTTTTGTTAGGATTTATGCAAATTATCCAATTGTCATTTCTTTTTCGACAGACTGATCTCACGAAAAAATCCGTGAGATAGATCATCATTATCAGTATTTGTAAACAAACAGCAGTCCGAAGGTATCAGCTCCGCAGTTGCTTGAGATGGTGGCAGACGCCTTGGTGACAATGACCTCATCAAAGCTTCCTTTTTTTGCGATCTCCTCCTTTATCTCTGTTATCTTTTTCAAGCGGCAGCCTACATGGGTTATAAATAATCTGTGCTTGTCAATAGAGGATATTTTCCTAAGCTCTTTTCTGATATATCGCCTTGAAGCCATGTCCATATTGCCGAATTCAACGGATTTCAGCACGATCTTCCCATCCCTCAGCGTCAGTATGGGGTGGATATGCAAAAGATGACACAGCTGATGAGAGTGCTTTCCCAGCCTTCCGTTACGGTAAAGATAATCGGTGCTGCGTGAGATGAAGGTTGTGGAAACATATTTCCGCATGGCATTTATGCTGTTTATGATCTCCTCGGCGCTGCTGCCGCCGCTGCGCATTTCCACTGCCTTTATCACGATATGCCCCAGCCCCGTTGACAGGTGCATCGAATCAACGATATGCACCTTATCCTTTGCTTCGCCCAGCTTTTCCCTTGCGGCAACAGCATTCTTGTACGAATTGCTGACCCCGGAGGAAATGGAGATATGTATTATCTCATCATACCGCTCCAGCCTGCGCTTGAAAATAGTCTCATATTCATTTTCGGGAGGAGCCTCAGTCATTATCCTGCTTCCGCCGTTTTCAAAATATTCAATAACATTTTCCGAGGACATTTCCTCACGGTCTCTGAACCTGCCCCTGTCTGTGGTCATATAGAAATATACAAGCTCGATATCGTTTGCGATAAGATATTCATCGGGCAGGTCGCAGCCGCAGTCCGTTGTTATCCCGATCCTTTTATCAGCCATTGCCGTTTCCACCTTTCAATAGTTCGCTTTCCGCCTTTTTGACCAGCTCTGCCGCAGCTTCATATTCAAAATCTGCGGCAAGTGCGGCAGCCTTGCCGAAAAATTCCCTCAGCGGTTTTTCTCCAAAGCTGTACCCGGACGCTTCATCGGCGAGCTTTATCGCTTCATCGCAGTCAAAATTTCCGCAGGCAGCTTCAAACCGAGCTATAAGCTCTTTGAGCTTGCCGGCTTCGATGTCTGAAAGCTCCTTCTGCTCAGCTTCGCTCTCTGCCGCATCGGAAATGCCAATGCCCTTTTCCGTAAGATAGCCCCGTACCTTTTCAAGCACCTCGCTGTACATGGAAAGCAGCTTTTCGTTTTTTGCGGAAATTATATCGTATTTTCCTTCTTTTCCCGCAAATTCAAGCTCCTTTGCCAGCTCCGACAGCGGCTCGGCTCCTATACTGAGAGATGTGCTTTTCAGAGCATGGACTTCTATGATATAATCCTTCCAGTCCTGCTTTTCAAAGAGACTGCCTATCCTTTGGTGCATTTCATCTCCGTTGTTTGCGTACACCGTCAGTATCTCGTTATAGATATCCTCGTCGCCTGCGGTATATGAAAGACCCTTTTCGGGACTGAACATCACGCCGCTTTCCTTTTCGGGCTCCTTATCCGTTTTCCGCCGCTCGGGACCGTTATATACAGGTGCTGAAATGTGATCCAGACAGCTCTTTATGAGAGCCTTCGGCAGATGCTTTTTAAGTATCCTTTCAAGCATACTTACCTCGATAGGCTTTGCAAGAAAATCGTTGAAGCCCGATCTCAGGAACATATTTTTTGAATCATTGACGGTATTTGCGGTGAGCGCTACTATCGGCACCTTACGGAAATACTCGTCGCTCTTTTCCCTGATGATACCCACAGCCTCAACACCGTCCATAACAGGCATCATATGGTCCATGAATACAATATTAAAATCACGGCTTGCCTCAAGCATTTCAATAGCCTTGGGTCCGCTGTCCGCCGTAACCACCTTCATCTGATACGGTTTCATCAGTCCTGCGGCAACCTTGAGATTCACCACATTATCATCAACAATGAGTATCTTTGCCTCGGGGGCTGTGAATTTAACAGAAGAATTTCTCCGTTCACTGAGGAACGCTGCGGATTCGTCATTGTTAAGCACCGCTGCCACGGCCATTGTATAGAAGGGCTTATATATGCACCTGATGTTCCGGGGCAGCTTTACGGAATTTATCCTGCTCTGGACCACCGTTACAGTTACCTCACGGGATATGTTGTTCCAGTAATCCTTGTTTTCAAGATAGAATATTCGGTCGGTGAATATGGTATTCAGCTTACCCTCGGATACGAGCGCCATGACCTGCTCTGCCGAATCAAAGGAACGCATTTCGATTTTAAGCTGCTCTGCCATTTCCCTTTCGACTTTTCTGTATTCAGCCGCAGTGGCGGTATCGTATTCGTCAAGGCTGAACAGGCAGGCGGCGTGTATATCCTTGGGGGACGACAGGGAAATGAAGGGCTTTTCATCGGACACCCGAAGCGGTATGGTCACTTTAAATTCGGTGCCGACGCCGTATTCGCTGGATACGTTTATAAATCCGCCCATAAGCGTGACCATTCTTTTGGTTATGGCAAGACCCAGTCCCGTTCCCTCAACAGAACGGTTCCGCTTTGTGTCCACCTGCTGGAAGCTGGTGAACAGCTTTTCAATATTTTCTTCCGTTATGCCGATACCCGAATCCCTGACGGAGATATCAAGGTTTATGCCATAGCTTTGCTTGATGCAGGATAATTTCAGCGCAACAAAACCCTTATTTGTATATTTGATGCCGTTTGTCATAAGGTTCACGATGATCTGCTGGATACGCAGCTCATCGCCGATAATTCCCACAGGGATATCGGGGTCGGCGTTTACAAGTAGCTCCAGATCCTTATCCCCAAGCCTTGCGATGGACATATTCACCACATCGTTTATTATTGAGGCAATATTAAATTCGCTTTCTGATATCTCTATCTTGCCCGATTCTATTTTTGAAAAATCCAGAACATCATTGATTATAGAAATAAGGCTGCGGCTTGCTGCGGCTATATCAAGAGCATAGCTTGTGATATTGGGGTCGGTATTTTCACGCAGTATCATCTCGTTCATTCCGATGACAGCATTGATGGGCGTGCGTATCTCATGGGACATATTGGCAAGAAAGGAGCCTTTCGTCTCATTGGCGGCATTTGCGGCGATGATCGCATCGTTTAATTCACGCATTATTCCTTTTGCCGCAAACATCGTGCATATGATACCGATGATAAGGCATATGAACAGCGAGACTGCGATGCTTATAAGCAGGGATTTAGCCGAGGAGCTTACAACACTTTCGGATATTGCCGCCACTGCATACCAGCCGCAGCATTCGACCCTGCTGACAAACAGCTCCCGCTTCACACCGTCATAATCCGTTACTTTAAGGACGTCTCTTCCGCCTGTCTCTATCATTTTCTGAAGCTCATCGTATGTGCCGTCGGGAAGCTCCGAAAGAGGCGCAGGCTCGTCGTTTATATATCCGTAAGCTGCATTGGGGTGAGTTGCAGCGCCCATATTTCCGTCAATAAGGAAAATGTAGCTGTTTTCGGGCACATTGGCATTTTCGGCTATCTCAAAAAGAGTGTCCACGAAAATATCCAGAGCCAGCACTCCCATAAGCTCTCCGCTGTTATCAGAAACAGTAGAGGATATAGTTACAACGTATTTATCAAGATTTGTATCCTTATAGGGAGAGGAATAGGATAATCCCTCATTGTTCACTGCGTCAACATACCAGGTCCGGGCGGTAAAATCTATGGAGGGATCGGGAACATATCCGCAGCCCGAGGACATAACGTTATCCGTACTTACAAAATACAGGTCATATATATACCCCTCGTCGTTATAATCCTCCACAATGGAAGTCAGATATTCCGTAAGGCTTTCATACGAAAAATCGCCACTTATCTCAATAGCTGCCTTCTGATTGGCAACGATCTGAGCTTCATTGGAAAACCATGTGGTTATCTCCTGAGCGGTCCTGTCCGCAAGGAGACGGTAATGGGCAAGGGTCTCATTCTGAATATGCCTTGCCGCTATATCGGAAGCGCACTTGGTGATAAGAGCAAAGAACAATATTATTACAATGCACACGCTCAGGATAAGTTTTAACTGTATCCCTTTGGACTTAGTAATGGCTTTTTCAGCATTTTCCAATAGAGATGCCCCCTTTGATCGTTTTCAGGATATCCGGACATAAATTATATGCCGTGTATTTTATGTTCATAACAATTATATCATAAAAAATCCCAAGAAACAACAAAAATCAGAAATTTTCGGGCATTTTGTCTTTTTTTGCCAAAATAATGTATATCGCAGAAAAATAAATATATGATTTGCCTTTATTTCAAGTCAGTATCTGTCTTTTTGCGGCAGGCACAGCCGCATTTATCAGATCATCTGAGAGATAATTACGTTTTATCCTCTCCAATATTTTTAAAATATTCATCACAAAGAATAGAGTAGTAAAGGCGGTCGTAATATCTGCCGTCAATGAAAAAATAGTCCCTGAGAGCACCCTCGTATGTAAATCCGCATTTTTCAATGACCCTCTTTGACGGAAGATTATTCGACCTGTGGCATATCTGTATCTTATGCAGCTCTGCTCTTTCAAACCCGAAGCTGATAACCGCCCTTGCTGCCTCAGTCGCATATCCGCGGCACTGAAAATCTGCGCCTATACAATATTCGATCTCCGCAAAGTGATTTTTGCAGTCCACCAGAAAGAAGGCTATCTGCCCGATGCATCTGCCGCTTTCCCTTTCGATAATCGCCCAGCGGTAATAATCATTGCTGCTGTAGGAGGATATGTATTTGTTCAGAAGTCCGCATACCTCTTCCTGTGTTTTGTAAACAGGCTCACAGTAGGAGTGCTGTATCTTCTCGTCCGATACCCAGTATTTCAGCATATCCGAGCTGTCGGACAAGCAAAATCTTCTCAGCAAAAGTCTTTCTGTTTCAATATTTTCTGTTCCTGCACTGCGCATATCAGATCACCTACTATAATAAATTTAGACGTTAAATCCATGACAAGCCAGGCATGGTTTACACGTACTTGTTACATAAGCTATAATGAAAGCAGTGATTGGACTAACGAGT
>JAGBFZ010000055.1 GCA_018110855.1 Oscillospiraceae bacterium | reverse complement strand
AAAATAATTTGTAAATACTTTTATGAAATGTCTTGCACAGCGACAAAATCTTGTATTTTTATGTGAATTTTCGTGTTGAATTTGTCATCAGATAGTCGCTTTTGTCAATCTGTACACTATAGTTACAATATGTTTTAGTCATTTTCACGATTATACTTTATGTCATTTGATGTGACAACAACTTTCATCAAATCATTTTTTTGCACAGCATAAGATCACAATCCTGCAAAATTACCTGCGAGAATAAAAAAATTTTTTCTAAGATTTTATTTTTACCGTAAAACTTGTTTTTTGTGTAATTTTACCCCGTAAATACGGGAAAATTTTCTACTCCACTTGTATTGGGAGATGTATTATGATAAAATCAAATCAATAATAACCGCATATTTGCGGCACACAGGAGAATATTTTATGGAAGAAAAAGTAAAAGAGGTTTCTACTGTTATTTTTAAGCCTATTCCGGAAACTGAGAAGTGTTTCCTTGACGAAGATATTGCAACAAAGGCTCCCCACAGAAAAGCATCTATGCTCAGAGGTGAGCGTTTCAGCTTCCAGCTTGCATATCAGGATATGAAGATGCGCTATGACAGACGTATCGGACATATCAAGGTCGAGGGCGATATTGCAGATTGGGTCACGATCCAAAGAGCGGAATGTGTTCCCCTCCGACTCCCTATCAGCCGCGCCTGCGAGGACATGAATTTCCTGCGCCGCACCCCCGGTCTCTATCCCGACCTTCTCCGACCCATAACAGAGAAAAACAGGATCTATGTTACAAACGATCTTCAGTCCGTTTGGGTAGATATCAGAGTTCCCGAGGATGCTCCTGCAGGAGAGCACAAGCTGAAGTTTACCCTTTATAACGGAGAAAGCACGGAGGAGGAAATATTCGGCTCCTGCGAATTCACAGCGGTGGTTATCCCCGCAACATTACCGAAGCAGAAGCTTATCGTTACACAGTGGTTCTATTGCGACTGTCTTGCTTCCTACTATGATGTTGAAATGTTCTCAGAACGCCATTGGGAGATCATTGAGAACTTTATAAAAACTGCCGTTGATAACGGCATCAATATGATACTTACTCCTGTTTTCACTCCTGCTCTTGATACTCAGGTGGGTGGCGAGCGTCCCACAAACCAGCTTGTTGCCATCACTCGTAGCAACGGCAAATGGAGCTTTGACTTCACTCTCCTTCACAGATGGATAGAGATGTGCAAAAGATGCGGAGTGGAATATTACGAGATATCTCATCTCTTTACCCAGTGGGGAGCGGAGCATGCCCCCAAGGTAATGGCAACGGTAGACGGCGAATACAAGAAGGTATTCGGATGGGAAACAGACGCAGGCGCAGAGGAATATACAGGCTTCCTTACGGAAATGATCCCTCAGCTTATCGAGGTGCTTAAGGCTCACGGAGTTGATAAAAATACTGTATTCCACATTTCCGATGAGCCCGGCGGATGGATGCTTGAATCATATAAGAAGGCTAAAAGCACCGTGGAAGACGTTCTTGACGGTCAGATGATCATAGACGCACTTTCCGATTATTCCTTCTATGAGCAGGGTATACTTAAAAATCCCGTTGTTTCCACAGACCATGTTGATAAGTATATCGAAAACAACGTACAGGATCTTTGGGTCTATTACTGCTGCTGTCAGGTAAATAAGGTGTCCAACAGAATGATCGCAATGCCTACAGCAAGAAACAGAATAATCTCCACTCAGTTCTATAAATACAAGATAGCCGGCTTCCTCCATTGGGGATACAACTTCTATTTCACCCAGCATTCCTGCGAGCCCTGTAACCCCTATAGCTGCAGCGACGGAGGATTTTGGGTTCCCGGCGGTGATACATTCTCTGTTTATCCCGCTCCCGACGGAACCGCATACGAAAGCATCCACCTCCTTGGCTTTACAGCCGCGCTCAACGACCTTCGCGCCATGGAGCTTGCAGAAAGCCTTTGCGGAAGAGAAGCTGTTATGGCACTGATCGAGGATGATATCGATCCCATTACCTTCTCCGAGTATCCTCACGAGCAGGAGTATATCCTTGATATGAGAGAGAGACTTAATAAACTTATCGCAGATAATATATAATTGAAAAAGGGGCTTCACAGCCCCTTTTGGTGTTGCGAAAACAAAAACACGGAGGCAGATATGGCAAAGAAAAAAATATCAATAAAGCTATTTTCAATAATGCTTGCCCTGTTGATGGTAATTATGACGGGATGCATTAATACTAAGTATCCCAGATATGACAAAGCGGCACAGCTTAAGGAGCCGTATTACGGAAGTCTTGAAAACGGAGATACATACTATACTCCCGCAAGCAAAAGCTGCGTTGCTGATAAGGACAGAACTGTCCTTTATTACAACGAGCTGGTTCTGGTGTTTACAAAAACAGACCTTTCGGACGATGACATCAATGACATAGCAAAAAAAGCAGGCGGAGAAGCAGTGGGAATTGTCAGCGGAGCGATCCATTCCATACAGATAAAGATCCCCGCCGCAACTCTTGGGGAAATCGAGCTCCTTGCCAATGAGCTTTGCGAGGATGAAAATGTCATGT
>JAGBFZ010000054.1 GCA_018110855.1 Oscillospiraceae bacterium | reverse complement strand
TCGCCGATACCTCTTTTAGGCTCGTTTACTATTCGCTTGAATCTGAGCATATCCTCGGGGTTATTGATCACCAACAGATAAGCGATAATGTCCTTTATTTCCTTTCTGTCATAGAACCTCATGCCGCCGATAACACGGTAGGGGATAGAGCTTGCGGTAAAGGTCTTTTCAAGTGAGTTCGACTGCGCATTCATGCGGTAGAGGACTGCAAAATCCTTATAGCTCCTGCCGTCCTTTACGCCGTTCTGAATGGTCGTTGCAACGAATTTTGACTCAGCCGCTTCATCGGAAGCCTTGTAAACGGTTATCTTTTCTCCGCTGCCCTTGTCCGTCCAGAGAGATTTTGCCTTTCTGCTCATGTTGTTTGCGATAACGGAATTTGCGGCGGTAAGGATATTCTGTGTGGAACGGTAATTCTGCTCAAGTCTTATTACCCTGCAGCCCTCGAACTGCTGCTCAAAGGAAAGGATATTTTCAATGGTAGCACCTCTGAAATGGTAGATCGACTGGTCATCGTCGCCTACAACGCAAAGATTTCCGCTTTTTGCGGAAAGGAGAGAAACAAGACGGTACTGTGCCGCATTGGTGTCCTGATACTCGTCTACCATTATATACTTGTAAAGATTTCTGTAATGGTCGAGAACGTCGGGCTGAGACTCGAAAAGCTGAACGGTCAGCATAATGATATCGTCAAAATCCAGCGCATTTGCCGCTTTAAGACGACCCTGATATTCCTTGTATATTTTTGCAAGGGTAAGCTTGCGGTAATCTCCTGCGGATTCCTCTTCAAAATCAGAAGGGGTGATAAGCTTGTCCTTTGCGGAGGAGATAGCGGCTGCAACAGCCTTCGGAGGAAATGCCTTGTCGGAAATGTCAAGAGCGTCCATACAGGTCTTGATAAGGCGCTGGCTGTCGTCGCTGTCGTAAATGGTAAAGCCCGAGGAATACCCCAGCTTGTCTATCTCTCTTCTGAGGATACGTACGCATGCGGAATGGAAGGTTGAAGCGTTTACCTGACCGCCCTGTTCCTCGCCCAGCATTTTTGCAAGTCTTTCCTTCAGCTCACCCGCAGCCTTGTTTGTAAAGGTGATGGCAAGGATATTCCACGGCTTTACGGGACTGTCCGAAACTATATCCGCAAGCCTTGAAACGGTGGCTTCGTCCCTTTCGCCGTTATAGCTGTTCAAAAAAGCGATATCCTCATCGGAAAGAGCCGCATATTCCCCCTCACTGTCATATGCGTTTCCGAAAAGGACCATATTTGCGATACGGTTCACAAGAACTGTAGTTTTTCCGCTTCCTGCGCCTGCAAGTATAAGCACGGGACCGTTTACTGCAAAAACGGCTTCCCTCTGCATATCGTTCATCTTCTCAAAATATCTGGTAAGCGCAGCTTTTTTTGCCTTAATGAAATCATCCATTATCTTCATGCTCTCCTATATAAATGCATAATATATTTCTGCGCCGAAGGCTTCGGCACTGTCAATGAATATTATAACACATTTTGTATTTCATAGGAATAGGTAAAAATCAGATTTAACATTTTTATAATAATTATTTTTCCTGTGTGGAAAATTCACAGCTTTTTTCATGGGAATATAGCGGCATAAAACGGGGAAAATAGCCATGAGATAAAAAAAGAAAGGAATACGGGCGATGAACAAATATGCTGTCAAAAGCAGAGACAAATGGTCAACAGGCTTCGGATTTATAATGAGTGCGGCAGGCTCTGCCGTGGGACTGGGGAATATCTGGAAGTTTCCCTATGTGTGCGGAACGGGCGGCGGAGCGGTTTT
>JAGBFZ010000008.1 GCA_018110855.1 Oscillospiraceae bacterium | reverse complement strand
TAGTGTCGGGGAGCTTGCCCGAGGGCGAGACCCTTCCCGTAAGCACATCGGCAGTGCCGAGACCGCCCACCATGCCGCCCTGCCAGATATAAAGCACAGCGTCGGGCGAATATTTCTCCACAAAACTCATATCTATGATGTTTCCAACGTTCAGCAGTACAATGACTCTTTTAAAATGCTTTCTCACCGCAGCCAGCATCTGCTCTTCTCCGTCACTGAGAAGATATGCACCTTTAATATTTTTGTTGTCCTGCTCCTCGCCGGCAGTTCTGCCCATTACAACAATTGCAGCGGAGCATTTCTCGGCAACCTTTGCAGCAAGCTCATCATCCACAGGCATTTCTATCTGTGACCATGGTTCATTTCCCCAGCCGGCGCCGATATCAAAGGGATTTTCCTCGTCCCATTTTCTGTAAATATCAAGCAGCTCCTCATTGACCCTGACGCCCCTTTCAATAAGCCCGTCAGTAACGCCAACTACTCTGCTAACATTTACAAGACCGCCCGAGCCTGTTCCGCTCTTGTAGTAATGAAGCTGAATGCGTCCGAAAACAGCTATCTCCTCATCAGCTTTAAGGGGGAGAGCGCAGTTGTCATTTTTCAGCATGACAATTCCCTCAGAAACAGTCTCCGCAGATTTTTCAATGTATTTATTCCAGTCAAGAATTTTTTTGCTCATAATAAGAATTTCCTTTCTGCATAAATCGAAAATGACAGGTCAATATAATAATGACTCGGATAATCTTATATCCGAAAACAGTATAACACATCGTACCATATCGGTCAACAAAAAAATCTGAAATGAACAGTGAAAAATCTGTAATAAAAGGAATGGTAAACTATGAATTTCGTTAATGGAAAGGACATTCCCATGGGCTTCGGAATGGCACTTGCACAGAACAGCAAGGCGATGACCCGATTTTCTGCAATGACCGAGGAGCAGCGCAGGGAGATCATCAGCGGCACCCATGGGATAAAGTCAAAGAATGAAATGAAGTTATATGTGGAGAAGATCGCACATATGTAAAAAAGCTGCCGCACTGAAAAATGCGGCAGCAAAATGATATTGGAAAAATGGTTTATTCAAAGTTATCCATTGAGGTGTTGAATTCGTCAATAAGAACCTTTGCAGCGTCAGCGAGAGATTCTCTTACAGAAGGCCAGTCAAGACCATAGAAGGGAGCTCTGATGCCGTATTCGCCGCTGTCAAGGATATTGTAAAGATCGGTAGGACAGCCTGTGTGAATGGAATACATGGGATTCTCGGCAGTGAGCTCGTTGACCTTGTGTCTCATTTCAACCATCTCATCAGTCCAGCCGTAAACGTCCTTGAGCTTCTGATCAGCAATGGCAACAGCATTTTCATCATAGCTTGCGGCAATGATACATTCCATAAATCTTGCCACGCCTTCGGGATTCTGAGCGCCCTTGCAGAGCATATATGCGTCCATACCTGCGGGGAGGTAATACTTGTCGGAATCGTCAGCCTTGGGAATGGGAACGAACATAACGTCATCGGGATCACCGAAGGAAACAGTCCATATATCGGGAGCGCCCTCAAGAGCGTAAATACCGCTTATGTAGAAAAGCTCCTTGCCCTCTCCGATGAATTCGGGGTGAACATTCCAGTTGAACAGGTTCTTGTCAAGAACCAGACCATTCTGATTCAGCTCATACATAAAGTTCATGGTCTTTTCAAGACGGGGATCAAAAAGGTTATCAACCAGTTTTCCGTCCTTCAGCTCAACGGGAGCAACACCGCCCGAAAGCATAAGGGGCTTTTCGTTGAACCAGCCGTCAAGACCATACTGCTCGCTGTCGGGATCAACATAGGAGAGGAGCATATCCTTGAATGCAGTCCATGTCCATTCGCCCTTTTCAAGAAGCTCAGCGGGATCGTCGAAGCCGTTTGCCTCAATAGTCTGCTTGTTGTAAATAACTACCTCGCCTGCGGTAGCCTGAGTTGCGATAAGGTAATGCTTGCCCTTCAGTTCAAACTGATCGTTCAGACTCTTAACGGAACTCCAAAGCTCGGAATCAAAATCCACATACTGATCGTAGGATTCAAACTGACCGTTGGGAACGCCCTTAGGGAAGGAGTCAAGGTCTCCGCCTGCAATAAAGTCGATTCCCGTTCCGCCGAGGATATTGGTGGAAAGGTCAGTAAATCTCTGAGCCCATGTGGTAGGAATATACTCAACTGTTCCGCCGTATTTTCTCTCGAAAAGCTCAAGTGAAAGGGATTTGGTATTGCCGGAGGTGGAGGCGTTGAAGGGATCGTAGAAGGAGAACCACTTGATGTTGGTGTTTTCAAGCTGAACATCGGGAAGAAGCTCGGAAACATCGTCCATAGTAGCCTGTTCTTCCTCAGCCAGAGTTTCGGTGTTGATCTCAACCGTGAGGGCGGTGGTGGTTTCCATTGTGGTTTCGGACTGAGCTTCCTCAGAGCCGCCCGAGCAGCCTGTGAATGAAGCGGTAAGTGCAAGAGCGGAAATGCCTGCGATAATGCGGTTTAGCTTCTTCATTATTGCTAACATCCTTTCAGAAAAAATAATTTCATGGGAACAATGTTTTTGTTATTATACCATAAAAATGTGCTTGTGTCAACGTTTTCATCTATACATTTTGCTGTTCAATAATTGTGTATTTTGCCAAGAAAAAATATCTGTATTGACGTAATATACATAATATGATATAATATTCTTATATTTGTATTAAAAAACAGCTTTACTGAAAGGACACTTTAAATGGGAGCTTATTATATTCTGATGGCACTTATTATAGGGTTTGCGTACCCCCTCTGCGTCAGAAAGCCTTCAGATAAAAAAAATATAATATATGTCAGTATCGTATTCGGATATATGTTTCTGATGTCGGTATTCAGATACGGCATAGGAAACGATTATTCTTCTTACCGCAGAGCTTTCTATAATTTCTGCCAAAGCACACAGAGCTTTAAAGAGCGGCTGGCGGCAAGAGAATTTGAGATAGGCTACACCTTTATTATGGAAATTGTTAAGCTGCTTGGAGGAGAATATCTGATACTGAATCTTCTCATGGCATTGTTTATCCTGCTTCCCACAGCCATTGTTATAGTCAAATACAGTAAAATGCCATGGCTGTCCTGCTGGCTGTATCTTACGGTGACATTTTTTTACAATTCCATTAATTTTACACGTCAGACCTTAGCCGCATCAATTGTTCTGCTGAGCTATCACTTTATTAAAGAAAAAAAGCATTGGGCGGTGGTCCTGCTGATACTGGCAGGCTCCCTGTTTCATAAGTCGGTTCTGTTGGTGCTTCCGATATATTTCTTCTCGCTTATAAAGCCATCTGCAAAGCTTTATGCAGCTGTGAGCGCAGTTGTTGCAGCAGTGTATATTTTTTCAGAGCGTATCCTCAATTTTGTAGTAAGTAATTTTCTCCCGTCATATGCGGTTTATCTTGATTCTGTTTTTCTGAAAAAAGGCTTTTCATTGAGCTATCTCATCGTACCTTTTCTGATCACCGCATTTTTAACGCTGACTTATTTCACAGGCTGGAAGGATAAATGCCCCGAAGCAGGAATACTCGTGAATTTTTCATATTTCAGCAGTGTTATCTGGCTGTTTATCACAAAGCATTTTATTTTAGAAAGATTTTCGCTTCCAATCTATATTTTCATAATTCTGAGCATTCCCGAGGCGGTCCGGTACTACAAGGATTTCCGCATGAAGGGGTCCGTAAAAAAAGGCGCTCATTTCAAGGAGCAGCAGGAAAGTGCTTTGAGAAGATTTCTGAAATATGCGTTTAAAAACGGAAAATATCTTTTTGGCGTTATTACAGCGTCAGTATTGTGTGTTACCGTCACATACAATGATTTTTGCATGAGACAGGGCGTTCATGGCGTTTTTCCATACAAGTCTGTATTCAATGCGGCTCCCCAGTATACGGACGAGGAGCTTGAGAAGGAATACCGTCTGGTATTTGCCAACAGGACATTGCAGGAGTTTTTCACCTTAGTAAAACGATGGGATTACACAACTGTGATAGTTGTAAACGGAGACGCAGGCAGCACTCTGGATATTCCTGCAAGGATCGTACTGAAGCAGCTGGGCTTTAAAACCGATCTTAACAAGCTCGAAGGAAAAAGCTATATCGGCGTTGTCAGCGGCGGAAAATCAATATATGAAAGGACCTCCGATACATTCT
>JAGBFZ010000053.1 GCA_018110855.1 Oscillospiraceae bacterium | reverse complement strand
TACGTCTGTGACCTACCATCTTGAGAAGACCTCTTCTGGAGTGGTGGTCGTTGTGGTGGTTCTTGAGATGAGCATTAAGGTCGTTGATTCTCTTTGTGAGAATTGCGATCTGAACCTCGGGGGAACCTGTGTCGTTCTCGCTGAGCTTATTTGCTTCGATGATAGCGTTCTTTTCTTCCTTGAGCATCATAATAAATACACCTCTTTAAAATATTCCCCCCGCCGGGCATACGGCAGGTATTTTCCCGAATGGGCTTGACCCGTAAGCTTAGTCAAGGGGTAGATCAGCTGCGCCTTGAATTTTTATGCGCAACAAAGTTATTATATCACATTTTTATCCCTTTGTAAAGGGCTTTTGAGAAATTTTTCTCTGTTTTCAAAGATTTTTTTATAAAAGATCAGGATATTGTCCTGCCCTTGTTCTTTTTCTTTGATTTTTTCCCCTCAACGGGAGCTTCCTCGCCGCCCTTGTCGATAAATACCGCTTCTTCGGCGTCAAGGGGCTTTAAGTAATCATACTCGGGATTGTCCCTGCCCTGCTCCTCATAATAGGGGTCGATAACGTATTTCTGGATAAGAGGATAGGAATTGAATATTATCACAAAGCCAAGGAAACCTATTGCCCAGACAGGAACAAGCAAGAGCGACAGCTTGCTCACAAGAGTGAAAATTGATATCATTCCAACTGTGAGAAGGACGATAAGAAGCGTGATTATATTCCTTTTAAGCCCGATACAGGTGAGGAAAAAGGAGTTTCTGATTATATTTTTGAAATTAAGCTCCGTTGCCACGATCATCGGAAAAGCATAGAAATTCATCATCAGAACGGTGAGGGCAAAGCTGACGGAAATCACGCACAGAACGGTGTATATGGTTCCGCTGCCTCCTGCCGCCTCGGCTGCCTTTCCCATGGCGGGATAGACGTTCATTGCGCAGATAAGGGATATCCCGAAGATAACGTCAATAAGTCCCACAGGAATGGATTTTTTCAGATTCTGAGTAAAGCCCTTCATAAATTCATGCCACAAAAAAGCGTCCTTATCGAGATAATATGTCCTCAGGACCTTGGTCATTCCTGCAATTGCGGGACCAATGGTAACGATCGGGATGCAGAAAAGAAATGTAAGCATACTGAGCTTGAGCATTTTCCAGAATCTGCCGAAATACATTTCGCCGAAACGGAAAAATGGCTTTTTCTGAGGAGCGTTTTTGGATATTCCCGAGCCTGCTTTTTCATAATCGGCTCCGAAGCCTAAAAATGACAATTTTTAACATCCTTTCATATGGGCTTATGGCAATGCCTGAAAGCCGATATTCCCCGCAATGACAGCCATAATCCCGTCAACAAGTGCCGCACCTGCGGCAAGAAGAAAGATAATGCCGAATTTCATCAGATACAGCCTTAGAGAGCTTTCCCTCTCCTCCGATCTGTCTGCGTTTCCGAAGGATCTTCGGAAAATAAGCTGTGACATTCTGATATTTTCCCTTGCGGCAAGTATCACCACCGCCATGCTCACTGCCTCAAAGGGAAGGACATTCAGAGCTGAGCAAATATCCACAGAAGCAAGTCCATTGCCGAAAAGCTCAGCTGAAAGATAACCTTCTCCCATACCTTTTATAAGACAGAGCAGATATCCGCAGACCGAGCCTGCCGAGGACATTCCCGAGAAAAAGCATATAGCCGCATAGAGCATGACTGCTGCGAAACTGCCGAAAAAGCTGTCCGCAAAGCCCGCTTCTCTTATCTCGATGGGAATATCGGAGAAAAATCGTGAGTAGACCCCGATAAAAACACCCGAGACAGATATGGCTGTCAGCAGCAGGTATATCCGCCTTGCGGGAGATATACCGCTTCGGGGCGGAGAAGGGCGGCTCACACGTCTTATTCTGAAGCTGCGCCTTTTCTGAACATTTACGGTCATATTATCATTCGTCCTTTGATTTATTTTTATAATATCTTATGCGGACGAAATGATTTTCATTCTTTATTTTGAAAGCTCGTATGCCCTCTTTGTACATCTCTCACAGCAGTCCATTACAACATCTGTAAGCCTGCCCTCGTAAAGTCCGTCAAGACCTGCAAGGGTGGTTCCTCCGGGAGAGGATACCATTTTTATAAGCTCGTCAACGGTCTTGCCCGAATCGGTGAGCATTTTCGCAGAGCCGATAAGGGACTTTGCAAAAAGCTCAAGAGCGGTATTTCCGTCAATACCAACGCTTTCCGCATACTGCACAAAGCCCTTGGCATAGAGATAGATAAATGCGGGAGAGCTGCCGTTTATTGCGATTATCTCCTTCATCTTATCCATGGGAACGACCTTAGCGATACCGCCTGTAGAGAAGATATCAATTACTGCGCCGAACTCCTCGTCGGAGGTGAATTTTCCCTTTGCAAGGGCTGTTGCGCCCTCGCCCAGAAGGAAGGGGGTATTGGGCATTACAATGACTGCTCTGACATTGGGTATAGTCATTTTTGCGATATATTCCTCGGTAATTCCTGCGGCGATGGAGACGATAACGTTATCCTCCGAAACATGGGGAGCAAGCTTCGGAAGAACGGAATCAAACATCTGAGGCTTTATTGCAAGGAAAACATACTTGCACTTTTCGCAGACCTCTCCCTCGGAGGAGGCTGCCTTTACGCCCGATCTCTCAAGCTCTGCAAGCTTTGCGGTATCAGGGTCGTAGGCAAATATTTCCGCATTTCCGCCGTAATGGGAGATTATGCCGCGGATTATCGCTCCGCCCATATTGCCTGTGCCGATGAATCCAACCTTAATCATTATAAATCATTACCTTTCAGAGATCTGCTTTCTGTCATTATGACTGTACTGCGCTCTTACCTTTGTATATGCCGCCTGCGCCGCAGGTATCACCGCCGCAAGCAGGACAAAATCAATGGGGAACTGTCCAAGATTTTTGATAACTCTCGGAGTTATCCACAACGAAAAGGCGTTTCTCATATCCTCGGTGGCACCGAGAAGAGTGAAATCGGGATTTACATAGAGGGTGTACAGGAAATAGGAATTGAGACAGATATTGCAGATGAAGATCACGCAGAATCTCGCAAGAGCAACTCGCAGAAGGTCGCTCCACTGGGGCTTGATGGTCTGCTTATAAAGGAAAATGCCGTAAATTATTCCCGAAAGGATAACGACCATTGCAAGCTCGATGCTGTATCCTCTGGCGGATTTGTTGTCGATAAGAAAGCCTATGATATCAAGCGCAAAGGTGGACATTCCGCAGACAACGGGTCCGTACAGCAGACCTATCAGGCTGATGGGGATACAGGTGAACACGATACGCAGATCGGGCGTTACCTGAATTGCAAGGGAACGTATTGCAATTGCCATTGCCAGCAGCATTCCCGTGGTGGCAAGAGTTCTGAGATTCTTGAGAGATTTTGCCGAGTCGATAAATAAATTAAAAAAGCTTTTCATTATATGACCTCCTTAAAATAATGCGAAAACAACTTGCCAACTGCATTATTTAAAGAGAATGAAAAGCCTCTTTTTATAATGCATTCAGCGGGATGCGGAGACTGCACCGCAGCTTTGAAGGATCTCAAAGCATTTCGTCCCCGACGCAACTCCCCGTCGTCGGGACACTAAACTACGCGCAGCCGCCTACTCTGTAATGCGGATGATTTTTTTAGAATGTGATCTCGTTGCAGACTCTGTAAAGCTCTGTATCGAAGGGCTTCTTCATTGCAAGAGCTTCCTGAATGTCAACATCGATGATCTTGTTGTCCTTCATGCCGACAACTCTGTTGGTAACGCCTCTGTCGATAAGCTCAACAGCGTGATAGCCCATCTGGCTTGCGGCAACTCTGTCTCTTACAGTGGGCATACCGCCTCTCTGAACATGACCGAGAACAGTAAGTCTGGTCTCAATGCCTGTAAGCTCCTTTATCTGCTTTGTAATGCCCTCGGAGTTTTCAACACCCTCGGCAACTACAACGATAAAGTGTTCCTTCTGATTTTCGTGAGCCTTGATAATCTTGTCAGCAATAGCATTTATATCATAGG
>JAGBFZ010000052.1 GCA_018110855.1 Oscillospiraceae bacterium | reverse complement strand
GTTTTGGTGGAGCAAGTTATACCAAAATTCCGAGCCGTCAAATTCGCTTGGGGCGAACTTGACTGAATTTTGGTTAACTTGCTCTCAAACGCCGAGGGCTTTTGAAATTTTCTTCGAAAATTTCACTTCGGGGAAACGGGCGTGTAGCGCCGATATGTAGGATAGTTAATATAAGTTATTCAGCGTCATTACCGCAGAATGCTTCTGCTGCTCTACGACGTGATGATAGGTATTCAAAGTTGTTGAAACATCTTCGTGGCCGAGAATTTCCGAAACAGCCTTTATGTCAACACCGTTGCGAATGAGCGTTGTTGCAAAAGTGTGACGCAGGGCGTGAACGAGATTTTCCTTGTCGGTTATCCCGCACTTTTTTAGAATACACTCCATCGTATTGTAAACCTTTCGGGGAGAAGTGATGGTGTGATTCTTTGTGGCGATAACACGATCCTTGTCACGGATAATGCTGCGGAGGTGTTCAAGTGCATCGACAGCGTTGTCATTCAGCGGAATGTAGCGAGTGGACTTGTCCGTCTTGGGCGTGTCCTGTTCAAGAAGGACATATTTACTTTCCGCATTTTCCTCACGATTTTTCACTTCCATAACATTCCCGTGAATGTAAATATGACGCTTTTCAAGGTCAACGTCCTTCCACTTTAGATAAAGCGGTTCGCCCTCTCTCATTCCCGTGTTCAGAATGAGAATAATCAGATAGCCGTATCTGTAAACGGGAGTGCCGTTCTTGTATGTGCGCTTTGCTTCTTCAACAATAGCGGCAATTTCCTCGGGAGTGTATGCGGTGATCTCCTTTCTCTCCTTGACCTTTGAGGACGGGAGCTTCACTCCTTTGACGGGATTTTTGAGAATTTCTCCACGCTGAACGCCAAGCTCCATACAGGCGTTCAGATTGTTGTACGCCTTCTTTGCGGTGGAGTAGGATTTTTCGTTGATTATGGTGTTTATCATCTTTTGAACATCGTTTGAGGTCAGGGCGTTTATCTGGATATGACCGATAGCGGGGAATATCTGATATTTCAAAGACTGTTCCACTCGGTCGTATGAGCTTGGTTTCAGCTCGGGCTTTTTTATATCTTCAAGCCAATGGGTCATATACGTTGATACTGTCATTTTCTTGACGTTGGAAATATCGTAACGCATTGCTTCTGCAATAAGCTCTCTGGCTTTCCTACGGACTTCCGCTTTAGTTGCTCCGTACACGGACTTTCTGTTGTTGGGCGAAATGGTGATCTTCTGCTCAAAATATCCGTCCTTGTGCTGTTTGATCTCGGGAAGTTTTCTGGACATTGTGTTCTCTCCTTTCTGTATCGGAGCATATAGGATATGCCCCGATATTGTGATGATTCAGTAATCAGCCGATGATAAAGGACTTGCCTGCATAGGTATTCAGCCACTTTTCAAAAGCAGTTTTTTCAATGCGGAGAATACCGCCCATCTTGATAGAGGGGAATCCCTCTGAACTGAACAGCTTATATACGCTGCTGCGGCTGATGTGCATTATCGCCATAATGTTTTCGGGTGTGTAAAGTACGGGTGCGTTCTCTACGGGTGCTGCGGTTGTCTTTGTTGCATTCATAATGATTTACCTCTTTCTTTTGTGATTTTTATTGTTAAGGGACGATGGGACAATGGGACAATGGACTGTCTTGTTGTCGGAAAGTCCCTTATTTAAGTTGGTTTAAGCTTTTTAAAGCCTTTGTGACAATGGGTGTCAATGACGGATATTCTGTGCCAATGACGGACAATATACCTTGAGTACATTGGGTTCAAGCATAACGGGGTTCAGTTCGTAGCTCTCTTTCCTACGGTTTCCGCTGCCTTCGGGCGGTGGGATATATGTAAGGAAGTTACAGGCTGCCAGCTTTTCAAGGGCAGTTTCTATCTGCTCACTGCTGAGCCTTTTGGCGGTACGCTTTATATCTCTGAGAGAAATAACGATCCTGCCTTCTCTGATGATCTTTGCGGTTATTTTATCAAGAAGATACTGTGCCGAATTGTCATAGTTGTCTGCACACATCATTTTTAGATAGTGCTGACCGAAGTAGGTCGTTATTTCGATAGCTGCCTGCATTGTTTCTCCCGAAATACATTCGGAGGGGGAGTGTTCACATAGATGTAAAACTCCTGCTATTCTTAGTGTTTTGCCGAGTATCTTGCTGAAAAACTCCCTATGATCCGCCAGGTTTTCCATATCGGACATCTGATACTCTATCTTGTCAGCATAGTCGGTAAGCAGATCGACAGCCTTGCAGCTTAGGTCAATGCGGCATTC
>JAGBFZ010000051.1 GCA_018110855.1 Oscillospiraceae bacterium | reverse complement strand
GCTGTTCCCGAGGCTCATCCAAAAGCTTAATGAAATAATAAAGCGTGAAAGCACCCTTGAAGCCCGGGCAAGAGCAGCCGAATCGGAGATACTTTCTTTTCTTTGCACCGAAAATCAGCACCCCGATGTAATGAACGCCCTGTATTATACGCTCACATCTCACGGAAATGTGAAAATATCCGATCTAACCGCCTATACAGCCCTCTCAGTAAGGTCGCTTCAAAGGCATTTTGCCTCACAGACGGGAATATCCCCCAAAGCACTCTGCTCACTGATACGATATCAGCTTTTGTGGCAGGAAATAGCCTTGGGAAACGGTACAGCACTGCTTGACGCAGTAGAAAAATACGGCTATTACGATCAGGCTCATCTGCTGAATGATTTCAGAAAGCGTCATCTTATGAGTCCTGCCGAAGCGATAAAATATCTTTCAGACAGAAAAAATTGTCGTATTTTTCCAATACAAGCCCCAAAAGCAATGTTATAATATTAACGCCGAAAGGAAAAAACAAAACTTTCCCGAAAGGATGGTCATAAAAATGAAAAAAGAATATTTTGCTTGTCCCGAACCAATAAATGAGGAAAAGCTCTACGGATTTTCATGGCTTGAAAATGTGCTTGCAATACCGTCTCCGCTGGTGTGTGTAACGAGTTATAAGGAAAACGGAATGCCGAATGCCGCAATGCAGTCGTGGTGTACCTTTGACGGCACCGAGGGCTATCATATTATACTGTCGTCCGTAAATAAGCATTCGCATATGTATTCAAGCGTAATGAAAACCAAACAGTTTGCCGTTAATTTCCCAAGCAGAGATGTATTTATGAAATGCATGGCAACAATCCAAAACAACGATCATGAAAAGGACGAGATAACCTCTTCGGGACTTACCGCCGTCGCCGCATCAAAAATAAAAGCTCCGCTTATCGAAGAATGCTTTCTGAATCTGGAATGTGAGCTAAGCTGGACAAAGGAAACAGTTGAAGGCGGCGATCATTATGTATTCTGTGCAAAGGTCATTGGGATACATATGGACGAAGAACGCTTAAACAGCGCCAAACTCGGGCGTTACGGAGAAACGGGATATCTGTACAATATCCATAACCCCATAGATCCCGATACAGGCAAAGGCTCAGATTCGCAGGTCGGAATAATACAGTCACTCGGAACATACGATAAGCTCTGAACACATAAAAACAATTGGCTGCCCGCATTGTCAAGCGAAGCAGTCAATTTTTATAAAGGCTTAAAGACCTTCATAACCGCACATGCCTGTTTAACGCCGTCCACCGCCGCAGACATAATGCCGCCCGCATAGCCTGCCCCCTCACCGCAGGGATACAGCCCCTTTACGGATAAGCTGCACATATCCTCACCCCTCGGGATACGCACAGGAGAGGACGTCCTTGTCTCGGGAGCGGTGAGCAAAGCATTCTTGTCCCCGAAGCAAGCCATTCTCTTTGAAAAAACACCCAGCCCCACCCTCATCATATCCGTAACAAAGGGCGGAAGAACCTCGTTAAAATTACAAGGAACAATACCTCTTGCATATGTGGGTATTACGGACGGAGAAATAATATCTCCCTTACCCTCAAGGAAAGCCCCCACCGTGGAAGCGGGAGCGGAATAATTTCTTCCCGCCGCCGTAAAAGCCGACCTTTCAATTTTGCGGACAAAATCCACACCGTCAAGCACATTATGCCCGAAATCCTCGGGCGAAACGGAAACCACAAGAGCAGCGTTTGCATTTTTGCCGTCCCGTGCAAATTCGCTCATGCCATTGGTAACAACGGAATTTTCCTCACTCTGAGCAGGAACCACCGTTCCACCGGGACACATACAAAATGTGTAAACTCCCCTTCCGTTTTTGGTGTAGCTCAGCTGATATTCACCCACAGGCAGCACAGGGTCTCCCGCATGATTTCCATATAAGCTGCGGTCAACGCTCTCCTGTGTATGCTCAATTCTTGCACCCACCGCAAAAGGCTTCGGCTCCATGGCGATTTCCTTTGAGTGCATCATCTCAAAGGTGTCTCTTGCGCTGTGTCCCACAGCTAAAATAAGCGCCGAAACAGGAATATCCTCCCCGTTTACTCTTATGCTTCGAATCTTACCGTCAACAAAGGAAATATCCTCAACCCTTGAATTAAATCTGACCTCTCCGCCGCACTCAATTATTCTTTTGCGGATATTTTTCACAACAGCTCTGAGCCTGTCAGTGCCGATGTGGGGCTTTGCCTTGGTAAGAATTTCCTCGGGAGCGCCCATCTCGGCAAGCCTTGCCGAAACGAATCTGCAAAGAGGGTCTTTAATGCGGGTGGTGAGCTTTCCGTCCGAAAAGGTTCCTGCACCTCCCTCACCGAACTGCACATTACTCTCTGGAGAAAAATCGCCGCCGCCCCAGAAGCCGCTTACTGCCTCGGCTCTGCTGTCAACATCTCCGCCCCTCTCAAAAACCAGAGGACAATATCCCGCCTCCGCAAGAACAAGCGCCGCAAACATTCCTGCAGGACCGAAGCCAGCCACAGCTATCCGTCCCTCGGGACTAAGCTTTCCCGATATAACGGGAGAAAAAGGGGTAATGTCCACAAGAGAGCAGTTATCCCGCCTGCCGCATACCCTCCGCTCCTCCTCAGGACTGCGAAGCTCCGCCCAAACGGAAACTACGGTCCTTATATCATTTTGCTTTCGTGCGTCAAGGGATATCTTGTGAATCCCCGTCCGCACAGCATTATTTCGTGATATCCCTGCCTTTTTGAGTGCCGCAGCAATAAGCTCTTCCTCACCTGCACCCACAGGAAGAGAAATATTTGAAATGATAACAGCCATAACCCACCTGCAATTCACAATAATTTTACAATTTTTCTGTAATCTTTTCCATGTCCGGATTGTTAAATAAATATAGGAAAAATCTGCTTGAAATGGAATGATCTAAATGAAAAAGCCTGCAATGCTTCTTACAGTTCTCTTCATAGCTCTCACAGCCTGTTCCGAAAAAGGAAAAGAGCCTCCCGAGGAGACCGATGTGCTGATCGAAACGGAAATAATGACCTCTGTGCAAACCGAGCTTGTGATAACCGATACAATGCCTGCGGAGACGGCAGAAACAAGCGTAATAATGATCCCGACCGAAACCGATACCTCCGAAGAAACAAAGATAACAGAAACCGAAGCTTCAATAACGGAAGCAACATCGGAAACGACTTTAACAGCTTCCGAAACCGAATCGTCAGTCCTCGAAAAGCTGTCCTTCCGCATAAAAATGACAGGAAATACAAGAGGCGAGCTGCTGGAAGATACCTTTTTCGGAAAAAAGGGCGACCCCATCGACATTGAGCTTCCCAAAGGAACGACCTATACCGAAAACGGCGAAATGGTGATAACCCTATCGGAAAATGCCGCCATCATGGAAACATACCCCTGTCGAATAGCAGGCTCCGATGTTGTAAGTGCAGAGCCTGTCCGAAAGGAACGCTTCACTCTCACAGTGAAAAACCGAACCGAATCATACATAATCGGCACACTGAACGAATACACCGCCTTTGCCAATAAGGGAGAAACGATACTCATCTATCTTCCCGAGGGAACGAAAATCGAAGTAAGCAATATAATCGAGATCGAGCTTGACGACACCGCCGAAATAATCGATACGCTTCTTGAAAATCCCGACGGAGAGCATGAAGCAGGCAGCCTGCAAATAAATGGCGGATATACCCTGAGGCTTATAACCCCCGAAGATATTTCGGAAACCGCAGTTACCAATGAGCCTTCGGAAACGTCCCCCACCGAATCAGAAACGGAAATCACCGCAGGCTCGGAAACCTCCGTTACAGAAAGATATGCTGATATATCCTTCAAGGTACATATGACAGGAGAATATGAGGGCGAGCTGCTTGAGGACACCTTTTTCGGAAAAACGGGGGATTACTTTTATATCCGCTTAGACGATTCCTACGCCGTCATGAGCAAACCCGATACAAACGCAGTAATAACCCTCTGGAACGATGCCTATATCGGAATAACCGACTCACTGATAATTGACAGCACAGCAATATATTCCATCATGCCTGCTGAATAACAGCCGCCTCTCCCGCCGTCCTTATGTAGTGGAAAAGATACTGCTGAGCAATACCCTCAACGCCCTTCACGCAATCGGGCAGACCATTCGGATAAAACCTTTCATTCACCCGTTTTATCCACACATCCACAGGATAAGCGTCAGTCTT
>JAGBFZ010000050.1 GCA_018110855.1 Oscillospiraceae bacterium | reverse complement strand
CCGTATCCAGTCCACCGCGGACGCAGAGCTTGCGGCATATGTTGCCGAGGGCGAGGTACTTCCCGTTGCCACACGTTCCTTCGGTGCTATCGGTGTATTTGCCATAAAGGAAATGGGCAGATTCTACCGTCACGTCCTGATCGAGGGACGCTTCCCCCACCACGGCGCAGTGGCATTTTCCCACAGCGGCAAGGCTCTCTTCAATGTGTTCAGATACTTGGGCGTTAAGAAGATAGGCTTCAATCAGCCTGCGGGAATGCTCTATCCCACCGAAAATCCCTTTGCTTGAGCCTTCATAAAGGAGAGATAATTTATGAAAAAATTCATCGGAGTATTGTTTTCTGTTGTCGGCTTTGCGATCAATGCCATACTGCTCTGCGGTCTTATGATAATAGGCTTAGACCTTATTAACCGCAGCGCAGAGGATAAAAAAGCCTCATCGGGAGGTTCAGACAATTGAACAAAAAAGGATCGCTCATAACAGCGGTTCTCCTCGCCGCAGTCCTCACAGGCTGCGGCGAATTTCAAAATAACAAAGAGGAGACCGATGTAATAGAAACAGCCCCCCAAGAAACCGTTATTGCCGTTTCCGAAACAGTATCGCAGATTTCCGCTGAGGAAATAAAGGCGGACGAGCCTGTTTCCTTGGGGCAGATAAGAACCACCAACTATGTTTACAGACTGAATTTCTACGGTGAAAAAACAGCAGACCACCTCTACTCGGGCACACTTATTCTCGATTATTACACCGCAGATGAAAACAGGAACATCACAGGGCATATTTCCTCCTGCACAGTCTACGAAAATGAGGAATTTCTCTTTTATCCTCCCGAGGAAGGAGCGTTATCTCAGCAAGGCTCATATATCGTGCTTGAAAATGATATCCCTACAGACAACGGCGATACCGAAAGACAATTCCGCTTTTTCACTGCCGAAAATGACCGGATATCGGAGCTTTGCTTTGAATCTTGCGAAAAATTCCCCGAGCTTTCGGGGGATAACGGCAGGGCAATGATACTTGAAGGACCCGTTTTCAACAGCTATTGTGAAGCAGCAGATTTCGGCAGTGATCGATATATCGAATTTGATTACAGTACCGAACATCAAAAGATAACTGTCTCGGGCAGCATTGATTTTCTTCCTATGGACGAAGAGCTGTTTGAATGTGCCGCTGAGGCTGATTACCGAGACGATCTTGTTTACTCAAATTACGGATTTGCCGATATATTTGAAATGATCGGTTCTGATGATGAAAGGGAAGAAAAATATTACCGTATTCCTGCGGATATTGCTTCAACTGCGGACGAACTGTATGATTATTACGCCGAATACTGCACCGAGAATTTCATGGGAATGAACCGAGAGGAATTTTACAATGAGATATTCGGCAGAGAGCATCCTTATTTCATGGAGGACGAAAACGGGCTGATAATGGTCGTTGCATACCGCGGTGTTCCCATCAGCGTTGACACAGGGTCGGCAAGACTTGCAGAAATTACGGATAATTCTGCAAAGCTATATTTTCAAGGACATTCTCTTGACGGTATGCTTCTTATTGAGGAGGATTTTGTCCGTGAGGACGGCAGATGGAAGCTCGACAGCATGAAATACTGTGAGATGAATAATTATTTTGAGCTTAGAAAGCAGGTATACACAGGCGGGTGGTCATGGTTTGAATGTACCTTCGATCATTTTGATATTAAGGTGGGAGAAACAAGACCCGTAAACGTATATATCAGCAGCGAAAATACGGAAATGTTCTGTGATGAAAGCGGACGTCCCTATGTTGTCTGCATAGAAAAAGCGGAGGATTTTGACGGATTTGATCTGTCTCCCCTTACAGTTCGCAGCAGTGTAAAATATTTCGGCAGTAAAACAATAGATTTTAAAGAAACCATTGAAATTGAATACGATCAGATACCCGAAATACCTCCCTATGGATTTACCCCCGCAGAACCCGGTGAATATGTGATATGGGCAGGCTGGAAATGTGTAAACGAGGACGGGGAATATTTTGAGATAACCTCGGGTCCCAAGAGATTCACGGTAAAATAAAAAGGAGACTGAAAATGATAATTCTCGCATCCGCTTCTCCCAGACGGCAGGAGCTTCTTAAAATGGCGGTAAAGGAATTTTCCATATGTCCCGCAGACGTTGACGAAACGCTTCCAGAAAACATATCCGCAGAAAATGCAGCGGAATATCTTGCGGTAAAAAAAGCTCAGACGGTCGCAAGCGCCCCCGAGCATATTTACGATCCCGTAATAGGCTGCGATACGGTGGTTATCCTTGACGGGGAAATAATGGGCAAGCCAAGAGATATTAACCACGCCCGTGAAATGCTCACAAAGCTCTCGGGAAGAGTTCACAAGGTCATAACGGGAGTGTGCATATGCAGCAGAGGCAAGCGGACAAGCTTTTCCGAAACGACCGAGGTGGAGTTCTATCCCCTTTCCGAAAAGGAGATCGAGGATTATATCAAAACGGGCGACCCCATGGACAAGGCAGGCTCATACGGTATTCAGTCCGAGGGCTGTATGCTCGTCAAGGGCATAAAGGGGGATTTTTTCAATGTGGTGGGTCTGCCTGTGGCAAGGCTCAAAAGAGAGCTTGAAAAAATGGTGCTGTAATTTTATTTATCAAGGAGCTTTTCAATAAGCTCAACGATATACAGTCTTGCTTCATAATCCGCTTCCTCGGTGAGCATAAGGATATCCTCCTCGGAAAGCTCTCCGCCGTATTTCTCCATTATCTCCTCATCGGTGAGAGCAGCTCCTGCGCATGGAACGCAGAGCGGCGGATACATCACGCACCACCAGTTATGCCCCTCACCGCTGCCTATTGTTACACGCAGTGCGGTGTAATTTCCTGCAGGAACAGCGAAATCCTTATAAATACGCCTGTCAAAGGACATTTCCCGCAGCTCGCAGGTCACGGTATCATCAGAACCGTTTTCGGCAAGGGTATTATCCGCAATTTCCTTAATGCGGTCAAGCTGTCCCGAAAGGGCTATGCGTGCTTCCTCGGAGGTGGAATAGGGAACGAACAGCTCATCGGATGAAGCAAGAATAGCGTCTCTCACCATGAGCTTTAACCGCTGATCCTCCTCGCTGTCGGAATCAGCAAGTATATGCAGACGGACAAGACTGTTTTCAAGGCTTTTTTCCGTCTGCACGGCGGAAAATACTCCTGTTACAAAAAGTGAAAATGCCATTGCAGCAGCGATAAGAGCGGTTTCGGATATGTAGCTTTTTTTCATGGCTTTGTACTTCCTTTCGGCTTTTCTATCCTGATTATTGGCAGAAAAAAAAAGTATAATCAGCTCTGTGTCATTTTTTTGATACAGGGCTTAGTTTATTGAAAAAGAATTGTCAATTGTATAATGAGCACAAACCCATACAAAAATTACTTTGTCAAAAACGTTCCACCGGAACGTTTTTGAGGATAGTTTTGCACAACCGCCATAGAAGGGGCGCGGTCTTGTTCGCGCCCCTCGGAAATGCTGTCGCATTTCCTCACCCCTGCTCCGTTTTTTGTATAAAGGGGGTTTCGCCGTCTGCGGACGGCGACAAGGAGGCTCCGCCCCCTTGACCCCTGCCACCTTTGAAAAGGTGGACGAAACTTTTAGTGTGGCAAT
>JAGBFZ010000049.1 GCA_018110855.1 Oscillospiraceae bacterium | reverse complement strand
GGACTGTGAGCTTCATAACAGTGCATACATGACCCTTGAACAGGTGGGTGACGTGATCTCTGAAGCGGAAAAACAGGGGAAAATGACTGTCAGGCTGCATACAGGAGATCCTTGCCTTTACGGAGCAATCAGGGAGCAGATGGATTTGCTTGACAGAATGGGCGTATCCTATGAGATATGCCCCGGAGTCAGCTCGTTCTGCGGTGCGGCAGCGGCATTAAAGTCTGAATACACACTTCCCGATGTTTCTCAGACGGTTATAATCACACGAATGGCGGGGAGGACACCTGTTCCCGAAAGAGAGAGCATATCCGCTCTTGCGGCTCACGGCTCGACTATGGTCATATTTTTAAGTACAGGTATGTTAAAGGAGCTTTCCGCTGAGCTGATAAAGGGCGGGTATTCGGAAGAAACTCCTGCCGCTGTTGTTTACAAGGCTACTCATCCTGATGAATTGGTTTGCCGCTGTACGGTGGGAACTCTTGCGCAAACCGCTGAAAAATATGGTATCCGAAAGACTGCGCTTATTGCCGTGGGAGATTTTCTGGGTGATGATTATTCTCTGTCAAAGCTGTATGACAAGAGCTTTTCAACCGAGTTCAGAAGGGCTGAGATATGAATATTGCACTTATTACGCTTACCGAAAACGGCGGAAGAATTGCTGCTGATATACAAAGCAGACTTCCCGAATTTTATAAGGCAAAGATATTCTGCTTTCATAAATATCCCGTTTCGGGGGGGGAAGTTTTTGACAGCGTGGGAGTGCTTACCGAAAAGCTGTGGGGGAATTATGACGGGCTGGTTTTTATCTGCGCCTGCGGCATTGCGGTAAGGTCTATTGCACCATTTATCAGATCAAAGCTGACCGATCCTGCTATTGTTGCAGTCGATGACAGCGGCAGATTTGCTGTTTCCCTTTTATCGGGGCATATCGGCGGTGGAAATGAGCTTGCAGAAATTATCGGGGAGATCATTGGTGCTGTTCCGGTTATCACTACGGCTACGGACAACAGAGGGCGTTTTTCTCCGGATATATTTGCAAAGGCGAATGGGCTTGTGATTGGTGATATGGAGGCTGCAAAGCTGATCGCTGCGGCTTCTCTTCAAGGACAGATGATCGGGCTTTATTCTGATTATCCGTGCAGGAATAATCCAAGTGAGCTTATCGGAGACAGCGGCAGATTCGGAATATGTATCAGCTCAGACGCTAGTAAAAAGCCTTTTGAAGCAACGCTTAATCTTATTCCTAAAAATATTGTTGTGGGGGTCGGGTGCAAAAAAAACACTCCTCCCGAAGTGCTTCACAGTCATATTCTGAAATGTCTTGAGGATAATGGCTTATCCATTTCGGGCATCAGATTTCTTGCAACTGTGGATATTAAAGAAAATGAGCCTGCTATACTGAACTTTGCGGAAAAATACGGAATTGAGATGAGAACCTTTTCTGCGGAGAAATTGAACCTTATTAAGGGGGATTTTTCTGCTTCCGAATTTGTGAAAAGCTCTGTGGGGACTGATAATGTCTGCGAGAGAAGCGCTGCTGCCTGCGGGGCAAAGATAATCGTTCCCAAAACAAGGGGCAACGGTGTAACCTGTGCAGTGGGTATGCTTCCATTTGAAGCTGATTTTGAAAGGATGATAAAATGAGGCTTTATGTTGTGGGCTTCGGTGCCGGAAATTATGAGGGAATGACCATTGCTGCCCAAAAAGCCATTGAGGACAGCGGACTTATAACGGGTTACACGGTTTACACGGAGCTTATAAGAGAGCATTTTCCCGATAAGGAATATTATTCCACTCCCATGAGGCAGGAGCGTGAACGGGTGGAATATGCTCTTTCTCAGGCTGAAACGAGAAATACTGCTCTTGTGTGCAGCGGTGACTGCTCGGTTTACGCTATGGCGGGGCTTGCTTATGAGCTTTGGGAAAAATATCCCGCTGCTGAGATCATTCCTGTTGCGGGAGTTACGGCGGCTCTCAGCGGCGGTGCGGTGCTTGGTGCGCCCATTACAAATGATTTTGCGGTAATAAGCCTGTCGGATATCCTTACGCCTAAGGAGAAAATTGAAAAACGGCTTGAATGTGCTGCTATGGCTGATATGTGCGTTGCTCTTTACAATCCGTCATCGAAGAAAAGAGCAGATCATCTTAAATGGGCATGCGGAATAATGCTAAGATACAAAAGCCCTGCAACAGTCTGCGGGTATGTGAAAAACATCGGCAGAGACGGAGAGGAGAGCAGGGTCCTGACTCTTGCAGAGCTTTCGCAGATTGACGCTGATATGTTCACCACGATATTTATAGGGTGTGCAGAAACTAAGATTATAAATGGAAAAATGGTTACGCCGAGGGGATACAGACTTGAATGATTTTCTTATTTTCGGCGGCACCACTGAGGGGCGGCTGCTTGCTGAATACTGTGATAAAAACAAAATTTCCTGCGTTGTCAGCTCTGCTACGGAATATGGTGGGTCACTTCTTCCAAGGTCCGAATATGTCAGGGCGGAGATAGGCAGAAAGGACAGAAGTGAGATAGCCGGATTTATTTTATCGAGAGGATTTTCTGCTGTTTTTGACGCCACTCACCCTTATGCAGTGGAGGCGGGGAGAAATATTTCTGGAGCCTGCATTGATACGGATACTCCCTATTATCGTGTGGTGAGAGATCCTTCGCCTGAATGCAAAGAGGCTTTGTATTTTGATTCGGCGGCTGAGGCGGCGGAATTTGCAGAAAAGCAGACAGGTGATATTTTCATTGCAACCGGCAGCAAGGAGCTTTCCTTATTCTGTCATGGAAATATGCCGTTAAGGTGTACTGTTAGAGTGCTTCCAGATGAAAAAATCCTGCGTGAATGTGAAGCGGCGGGATTTAAAAGGGTGATCGGCGGAAAGGGACCGTTCGGATTTGAAGAAAACTGCGCTCATTTCAAGGGCTGTGATATTATTATCACAAAGGAAAGCGGTGCAGCGGGAGGCTTTGACGAAAAACGTCGGGCTGCTGCGGCAGTGGGTGCAAGGCTCTTTATTATCAGGAGACCACGGGAAAAGGGTTTGACTATTTCTCAGGCATATGAGCTTTTATCAAGACTTTCGGGAAAGGAATGAGGATATTTGGGTTCACGGGTAATCATTGCGGGCACAGGTATGGAGCAGAGCATGAGCATGACTGTCGGCGCAAAAAATGCGGCGGAAAATGCAGATATTCTCATCGGCGCAAAGCGTATACTTGAGGGATTCGGTCATCTGAATAAGGTCTTATTTTCTTCATATGACTCCAGAGAAATAGCTGAGTTTATTGCTGAAAACAGGAATAAAAAAATCACTGTGCTGATGTCCGGTGACTGCGGTTTTTTCAGTGGGACGAAAAAATTATCCCATGAGCTTGACAGGCTTGGAATAGAATATGAGATCATTCCGGGTATCGCTTCTCCCGTTTATTTGTGTTCAAAGCTCGGTATCAGCTGGGAAAGAATAAGATTTGTTTCACTTCATGGGTCAAGGGCAAATATCGTAAGAGAGGTTTGCGCAAATGAATATGTTTTTGTTCTGGTCGGAAATGAAAACGACTGCGGGGATGTGTGCCGGAAACTGACGGATTTCGGTCGGTGCGGCGTTAAGGTCATTATCGGGGAAAGGCTTGGTTATCCCGATGAAAAAATTTCTGAGGGAACGGCGGAAGAGTTTTCGGATATTATAACGTCAAAGCTATCCTCTATGTTGATAATTAACCCTGAATATGAGAAATATCTCAGGTCGGGTATTCCCGATGATGAATTTATACGGGGAAAGGCTCCCATGACTAAGGCTGAGATTCGCTGCTCTGCAGTTTCAAAGCTGTGTATCGGCGAGGAGGATATCTGCTGGGATATCGGCAGCGGGACAGGCTCGGTCGCGGTTGAAATGGCTCTGAGATGCCCTCAGGGAACTGTTTATGCTGTGGAAAGAGAAATTGAGGCGGTACAGCTTTCCGAAAAGAATTTCCGAAAATTCGGCTGTGATAATATTATGTCCGTATTCGGAAGAGCAGAGGAATGCCTTGATGAACTTCCTGCTCCCGACTGTGTTTTTATCGGAGGTTCGGGGGGACATCTCGCGGATATAGTCAAAAATATCCTTGAGAAAAATCCTTATGCAAGGATAGTTATGACTGCGGTGACTCTCGAAACTCTTCATGAAAGCGAATGTCTCGGAGAAAGAGAGATCGTTCAGCTTACTGCCGCTCACACGGTCAGAGCGGGGTATCACACCATGCTCAGGGGTGAAAATCCTGTTTTCATTATCAGGAGGATAGGGGAATGAAACGGATAATGATTGCGGGAACAGGAAGCGGCTGCGGCAAAACTACTGTGACCTGTGCGGTTTTGCAGGCTCTTATTGACCGAGGGATAAGGGCAGCTTCCTTTAAATGCGGTCCCGATTATATTGATCCCATGTTTCACAGAAAGGTGATCGGGGCGGATTCATATAATCTGGACAGCTATTTCTGTGATGATAATACCTTGATATATCTTCTTGACAGCGGTGCGGGAGAGATATCTGTCATTGAGGGAGTAATGGGCTTTTATGATGGTCTGATCGGAAAAGGTTCGTCCCATGAGATCTCACAAATTACCGATACTCCTGTTATTATTGTTATTAACGCAAGGGGAATGAGCGAGTCTCTCGGGGCTGTAATTAAGGGCTTTCTAACATATAAAATGCCCAATAATATCAAGGGCTTCATTTTTAACCGTCTTGCCAAAAGCAGAGTTGATTTTGCAATAAAGCTATGTGAAGAGCTTGGAACAGAATATCTGGGAAGATTTCCCGCTGATAATGATTTCACCATTGAAAGCCGTCATCTCGGACTTGTCACCGCAGGAGAAATTGATGATCTGAAGGGAAAACTTGCTCGTCTTGCACAGGCTGCTGAGAAATTTATCCGTCTGGACAGAATAATTGAGCTCTCCGATTCGCCTCCGCTTATGTTTTCAGAGCCGAATTTCGGCAAGGAGCATAAAGTAAGGATTGGGCTGTCTGCGGATGAGGCATTCTGCTCTTTCTATCCCGAAAACGGGGATATCCTGAAAAAAATGGGAGCTGAAATTGTGCCCTTTTCGCCGCTGAGAGATGAAAGACTTCCCGAAAATATAAGCGGTCTGATACTCTGCGGCGGATATCCCGAGCTGTACGGAGAGATGCTTTCTGAGAATGCTTCTATGCGTGAATCTGTTAAAAATGCGATGGATATCGGGCTTCCATGCATTGCCGAATGCGGCGGATTCATGTATCTTCACGATGAATTTCAGGGAATGGACGGAAAATATTACCGTGGGGCAGGTGTTATCAAGGGCAGGGCATATAAAACCACGAAGCTTGCCAATTTCGGGTACAGCGAGCTTACTGCAAGGGACGATAATCTGCTTTGCAAAAAGGGTGAATGCTTTCCTGTGCATGAATTTCACTATTTTGACAGCACTGACTGCGGGAATGATTTTATTTCCCGAAAAAAAGGGAAAGCAGCTGAGCATGAATGCGTTCATGGAAATAGGTCGCTTTGGGCGGGATTTCCTCATTTGTATTTTTATTCAAAGCCCCGAATTGCGGAAAATTTTCTTATTGCGTGCGAAAGGTATTTGTTAAATGGATAGGATCAAAATGATCGTTCCTGCCGATATGGAGGCGGGACAAAGGGCTGCAGATAAATGGAACGGCGTTGCCAAGCCGCTTCACAGTCTGGGGCAGCTTGAGGACATGGTTATAAAGCTGGCAGGGATTTTTGGAAGTGAGAAATTTTTAATTGACAAACGCTGTGCTGTTCCCATGTGTGCGGATAACGGCGTTGTTTGTGAGGGGATATCGCAGACAGACAGCAGTGTTACTTCCATTGTTGCAAAGGCAATGGCGGAAGGCAGCTCAAATATCAATCTCATGGCGAAAACAGCAGGGGCGGAGGTTTTTCCCGTTGATATCGGAATAAAAGGCGAGCTTCGGGTAGATGGACTTATCAACCGCAGAATTGCTGACGGAACGGGAAACATTGCTGTGGGTCCTGCTATGAGTCTTATGCAGGCTGAGCAGGCTATATGCGTTGGCATTGATATGGTAAGAGATCTGAAGGATAGGGGCTATAAGATAATCGTCACGGGTGAAATGGGAATTGGAAACACCACTACTTCCTCTGCCATTGCTTCCGTTCTGCTGGGTCTTGACCCTGCGGAAGTCACGGGCAGAGGGGCGGGGCTTGACAGTGATGGACTAAAAAGAAAGATTGAGGTTGTAAGGAGAAGCATAGAGACAAACCGACCCGATAAGAGTGATCCGATGGATATACTGTCAAAGCTTGGGGGATTTGATATTGCAGGTATGACGGGGCTTTTTCTTGGAGGGGCGGTCTATCACATTCCTATTATAATAGACGGATTTATTTCGGCGGTATCTGCTGCGCTGGCGGCTCTCATTTGTCCCATATCAAAGGATTATATGCTTTGTTCCCATGTTTCAAGGGAACCTGCGGGACGGAAAATGCTTGGGCTTCTTGGGTTTGAGCCGTCTATCACTGCGGGGCTTTGTCTCGGAGAGGGAACCGGAGGAATACTTCTCCTGCCAATGCTGGACGCTGCTTTAGCGGTGTATGATTCCGAGCATATTTTCGATAATCTTCCCATGGAAAAATATAAGGAGCTTTAAATGCTGACTGTTATCACGGGGGGGAGCAAGTGCGGAAAATCCTCAATTGCTGAGGATATTCTGTCAGGGATCCCCGGACGAAAAATCTATATTGCGACTATGGAGCCGTATGGAGATGAGGCTCATGCGGCTATTGAAAGGCATAAAGAAATGCGGTTTGGAAAAGGCTTTGAGACAGTGGAAAAATACACCGATATCCATGAACTCGATATTCCTGACGGGTGTGGTGTTCTGCTTGAATGCGCCTGCAATCTGATGGCTAATGAGATGTTTTCGGCAGGGGAAAAGGAGCCTGTTGAAAAGATCATGATGGGTGTTCGGAGGCTTGCGGAAAAATCTTCCGAGCTGATTATTGTGACAAATTCCGTGGGGGAGGATGGTATATCCTATCCCCCCGAAACTATGGAATATATAAGGAATATGGGCAGACTGAGCTGCGCCCTTTCAGAACGGGCGGACAGAGTTATAGAGGCTGTTTACGGTATTCCCGTAATGCTGAAAGGAAGCTTGTAGAATTATGCTTTTAAAATCACTTGTTTCTGCTTTTTCTATGTATTCAAGGATACCTATGCCGCAGATTGAATGGAAAGAGGAAAACAGAAGATATTCCCTTTGCTTTTTTCCTTTGATCGGGGCTGTAATAGGTGCAATACTGCTTCTTTGGAGCTATATTTCCGATATTCTTGGAATTGGTGATAATCTTTTTGGGGCGGTCTGTGCTGCTGTTCCCATTATTGTTACGGGGGGAATACATCTTGACGGATTCTGCGATGTTTGCGACGCAAAGGCTTCCTATGCGCCGAAAGAAAAGGCACTTGAAATAATGAGCGATTCTCATATTGGTGCATTTGCTGCTATTTCTCTCGGAGTTTATCTCATGATAGACGCTGCTTTTTTTGCGGATGCGAGGGGAAATGCTCTTATGCCAATGATCGCCTGCGTTTTTATTCAGTCAAGGGCGTTAAGCGGACTGGGAGCTGTAACATTCAAATGTGCAAAAAAAGATGGGACTTTACAGAGCTTTTCAAAACCTGCTCATAAAATGATCACTGTTGCTGTACTTTCCGCAGTTTTGCTGATCTGTTTTGGAATTATGGTGTATTCATATCCTGTTTCGGGGCTTGCGGGCTTTGCGGGAGGTGTTCTGTCATTTCTTTATTACAGGATATTTTCATATAAACGCTTCGGCGGTATCACAGGTGATCTTGCGGGATATTTTTTGCAGCTATGCGAGCTTTTTATGCTGATATGCATTGTTGTTTCGGATAAAATCGTTTCGGCGTTTATGTAAAAGGAAGTGATATTTTTGATACTGATAATCGGAGGAGCTTATCAGGGAAAGACAGATTATGCACGTTCAATAGGGATTGAGGATTTTTCCGACGGGGCGGTCGCAAGTCTTGACAGCCCTTGGGAACATTCATGCATTAATAATTATCAGCTGCTTGTAAAAAGGCAGCTTGAAGCAGGTTTGGATCCAATTGAGGAAGCGGAAAAAATTATGAACGGTAATCCCGATATTGTAATTATTTCCACGGAAATAGGGGGTGGAATTATTCCCCTTGAGAAGTCCGAGCGGAGCTGGCGTGAGGCTGTCGGACGGGCTTGCTGCTTTTTGGCGAATAAAAGCGGCAGAGTGGTAAGGCTTATGTGCGGTATTCCGACAATTATCAAGGGAAGCGGTGAATGATTTGACAAGTATTGTTTTTTTGCGGCATGGAAAGACCGAGGGAAATCTTCGCAGAGCTTATATCGGAAGGACAGACGAGCCTTTATGCAGCGAGGGTATCGAGGAGATCAGATCAAGAGCTTTTCCGCAAGCGGATATTGTTATTTCAAGCCCGATGAAAAGGTGCATACAGACTGCTGAGTTAATTTATCCTCATGTTCCGATCAGGATATATGACGATCTCCGAGAGTGCGATTTTGGTGATTTTGAGGGGAAAAGCTATCATGAGCTGGACGGGGATAACGACTATCAGGCTTGGATAGACAGCGGCGGTATGTTGCCCTTTCCAAATGGTGAAGCTCATGAGGATTTTTGCGAAAGATGCTGCAGGGCTTTTCTGTCGGCGGCTTCGGAAATTGATGGACAGTCGGCTGCAATGGTGGTTCATGGGGGCACTATAATGGCTGTTCTGGAACGGTTTGCAAGACCTGAAATGAATTTTTATGACTATATGAAAAATAATTGCTGCGGATATCTCACCGAATATAAATGCGGTGAGATCAGAATAATAAAGGAAGTGTGAATATGCCTGTACTGCCTATTCTTATTGGATTTACTCTTGATATTTTTATTGGAGACCCTCATTCTCTGCCACATCCTGTAAGGCTTATCGGTTGGCTTATTTCTAAGCTGGAGAACTTCTTCAGAAATAAGATCGGTGATGAAAAAAAGGCGGGGACGCTGCTCTGCGTTTCGGTTCTGATTATTTCAACTCTTATTCCTGCGCTGATCCTGTTTATCTGCTATCGAATAAATCTTGTTTTGGGAATAATTATTGAGAGTATTCTTTGCTATTATCTGATCGCTGCAAGGAGCCTTCGGGACGAGAGCATGAAGGTTTACAAGGCTATTGAAAAGGAGGATACGGAATCGGCAAGGCTGTCTCTTTCCATGATAGTCGGACGGGATACCAATGTTCTTGACAGGGACGGCATGATCCGTGCGACAGTGGAAACGGTTGCGGAAAATACCTCAGATGGTGTTACCGCTCCTCTTTTTTACATGGCGATAGGCGGAGCCTCCCTTGGCTTTTTTTACAAGGCTGCAAACACTATGGATTCTATGATCGGCTACAAGAATGAAAAATATCTTAATTTCGGCAGAACTGCGGCAAAGCTTGATGATATCCTGAATTTCATCCCATCACGTTTTACTGCACTGCTGATGATAATTTCCGCATTTATGCTTGGCCTTGACGGAGACGGAGCTTTCAGGATCTGGAAACGTGACAGGCTGAACCATTCAAGTCCCAATTCAGCTCAGACTGAGGCTGCAGCTGCGGGTGCTCTGGGTATTGTTCTCGGAGGAGACGCATATTATGGCGGAAAGCTCTGTGAGAAGCCTTATATCGGTGACGCTTCAAGGTATATTGAAAATGATGACATTGTTAAGGTCAACAGGCTGATGTATGTTTCCGGCGGCATCATGCTTATTGTGGCGTGCATTGTGAGAATGATCATTTCTTCACTTTTTGGAGGCTTTTAAATGGATAAATACGAACACGGCGGGGATATCTATTCCGGAAGCGTGAAGCTGGATTTTTCGGCAAATATCAATCCTCTTGGAATGAGCGAGGGCGTAAAGGAAGCTGTTCACAGGGCTATCGAATGCTGCAATGCTTATCCCGACCCTTTTTGCAGAACGCTTTGCAGGAAAATTGCTGAAAAAGAGAGCGTTCCTGCGGAATATATTGTATGTGGAAACGGCGCTTCCGATATGATATATCGGGCTGTTTTTGCTGCTCGTCCGAGACGGGCGCTTATCACCGCTCCCACATTTTCCGAATATGAAAGGGCTTTGGAAGCGGAAGGCTGCGAAACAGAATATCATGAGCTTTCGGAAGAAAACGGGTTTGAACTAACAGAGGATATACTTCCGAAAATAGATGGCATGGATATGGTTTTTCTATGCAATCCCAATAATCCTACAGGAAAGCTGATCTCACCCGAGCTGCTTTCGGATATTATTGTAAAATGCAATGCAGCGGGGGCAAGACTTATTCTCGATCACAGCTTTATTGATTTCAGCGAAAGGGCAGCTGAATATCCTTCTTCGGAGCTTTGTGAAAATGGTGCAGTCATCATAAAGGCATTTACAAAGATGTATTCTGTTCCCGGACTGAGGCTTGGATATATGATATGCTCAGATGAAATTTTCAGGGAGAAGGTCAAACTTTCGGGACAAAGCTGGAGCGTCAGTATCCCTGCTCAGGCGGCGGGAATTGCAGCCCTTGAGGGAGAAGATTTTATTGAGCGGTCGGTTATTTATATTTCAAGAGAAAAGCGATATATTTATGAATATATGGGTAAATTTCCTGTGCTTGAAATCTTTCCTTCGGAGGCGAATTTTCTGCTTATCAGATCCGAAAAGCCTATTGATGAAATACTTCGGAAGCATGGTATAGCGATCCGTTCATGCAGAAATTTCCGAAGGCTTGGTGAAAACTATTTCCGTATGGCAGTGAAAAGCCATGAGGACAATTTAAAGCTCATATTTACTCTCAGAAAGGAGTTAAACGATGGCTCTGAAGCTTATGATCCAGGGTACCATGTCGAACGCTGGGAAAAGCTTTTTCTCCGCGGCACTTTGCAGAATCTTCTTTGAGGACGGCTATTCCTGTGCCCCATTTAAATCACAGAACATGGCTCTCAATTCTTATATCACCTCTGAGGGGCTGGAGATGGGCAGAGCGCAGGCTATGCAGGCGGAGGCTGCCTGCACCGAGCCGTCTGTGCTGATGAATCCTATCCTTTTAAAGCCCACCTCCGACATTGGCTCTCAGGTCATTGTGAACGGGCGTGTAAGGGGGAATATGAGCGCTTCCGAATATTTTAAAAACAAGCGGCAGCTTATTCCCGAGATAATGAACGCATTTAACGAGCTTGAGAAAAAATATGATATTATCGTTATTGAAGGTGCGGGAAGCCCTGTTGAGCTGAATCTCAAGGCGGATGATATCGTTAATATGGGTATGGCAAGGCTTGCAAAGGCTCCTGTTCTTTTGGTGGGTGATATTGACAGAGGCGGCGTTTTTGCACAGCTATTAGGCACGCTTATGCTCCTTGAGGATGATGAACGAAAAATGGTAAAAGGGCTTGTAGTGAACAGGTTTCGGGGAGACAAGTCCTTATTTGACGATGGCTGTCGGATACTTGAGGAGAAAGGCGGACTTCCTGTTGCGGGTGTAATACCATACATTAATTGTGATATTGACGATGAGGACAGTCTTTCCGAGAAGCTGGAAAACGACAGGCATGATTTGATAAACATTGTTGTTATCCGTCTGCCGAGGATATCAAATTTTACAGATTTTGACGTTTTTTCTCAGTATGACGGTGTTTCTGTGACCTATGCTTCAAAGCCTGAGGAACTTTTGCGTGGGGACATGATAATTATCCCCGGTACAAAAAGCACTGTTTCGGATATGAAATGGCTTAGGGAAAGCGGTATTGAAGCGGCTGTTATAAGAATGGCAGGAAAGGGTATTCCCGTTTTGGGGATATGCGGAGGATATCAGATGCTTGGAGAATCCATTTGCGACCCTGAAAATACCGAAGGCGGCGGTGAGATAAGGGGAATGAGTCTGCTGCCTTGTTCCACGGTTTTCAGGACTGAAAAGGTGAGAACTCGTATAAATGGCATTACCGAAAGCATCGGCGGAATTTTTTCTTCTCTTTCGGGCAAGGCTTTTTCGGGATATGAGATACACATGGGAGAGACAAATGTAAAAGGAAAGCCGCTGCTCCGATTTGAAAATGGAATAACCGATGGATGCTTTAACGGTAATGTTTACGGCTGCTATGTTCATGGCTTTTTCGACAGTGCAGAGATATCAGGGGAGATAGTTAAACGGCTATTTGATGATAAGGGACTGACCTTTGGCGGAAGTGCTGTGAGCCGAAAGGATTATAAGGAAAGTCAGTACAGGCTCCTTGCTGACAGTGTAAGGGCAAATCTTGATATGGAGCTTATCTACAAAATTCTCAGGGAGGGAATATGAACACGGAAAAGGGTTTCATCCATATTTACTGCGGAGACGGCAAGGGTAAGACAACTGCTGCATTAGGACTTGCTGTCAGGGCGGCGGGGGCAGGAAAAAACGTGCATTTTGTTCAGCTTTTAAAGGGGAATCCTACCTCAGAGCTGAACAGTCTGAAGTTTATTCCGAATATCACTGTTGACCGTCCCCAAAAAGGCTTTGGATTTACATGGGAGATGACCGATAATCAAAAGGCAGAGCTGACTGAGATACACAACACCCTGCTTCTGTCTGCCTTTGAAAGAATGGCTTTGGGAGATACGGACATGCTTATTATTGATGAATTCTGTGGTGCATACAACAAGGGACTTCTTGATAAAAAAATTGCTGACAGAGTTTTTTTTGAACGCCCTTTTTCCTGTGAACTGGTTATTACGGGAAGAGAGCCTGAGGAAAAATTTATTGAAGCAGCGGATTATGTCAGCGAGATAATATGCCGAAAACACCCTTATGCGTGCGGCGTTCCGGCAAGAAAGGGGATAGAATTCTGATGCTTGAATATGTTCGTCCCGAGGATATTGAAAAGCGGAGCTTCGAAATAATTGCCGAGGAAATTCGTGAAATGGGAGTTACTCTTGACCCGAAGCAGGCTCCGGTGGTAATGAGAGTAATTCACACTACGGCGGATTTTGATTATATCGAAAATCTGAAATTTTCAGACAATGCGGTGGACAGTGCCTTGAAGGCTCTCAAAGAGGGGGCTTATATTGTTACGGACACGAATATGGCTCTTTCGGGAATAAATAAGGCTGCTCTCACTAAGCTCGGCTGCGAGGCTTTCTGCTATATGGCTGATCCCGATGTTGCTCAGGCTGCAAAGTATAATGGGACAACAAGAGCCTGTGCCTCTGCGGAAAAAGCAGCAAAGCTGAAAGGGAAACCTCTAATTATTGTATCGGGAAATGCCCCTACCTTTCTTATCAGGGCAAGAGAGCTTATTGACGCAGGGGAGATGTCGCCTGCTTTGGTTATTGCTATGCCTGTGGGTTTTGTGAACGTGGTGCAGTCCAAGGAGTTTATCATTGATTCGGGTGTGGAGTATATTGCAGCTCGGGGAAGAAAAGGCGGCAGCAATGCGGCTGCAGCTGTGGTAAATGCTCTGATGTATATGCTGACCCGATAGGCGGATTAATATCTTTTCATTCTCCCGAAGACTTTTTCGGGAGATTTTTATCACGATTCGGTAACACTGATGCTGTTCAGCTTTTTTTATTCTGCTTTGAATTATGACAATTTGGTAACATTCCCGATATTTATTGACAGATAAGGCAAAATAATGTAGAATAAAGTATATAGATAAATAAACACAGAAAGGAACAGCAATAATGAAAGGTTTTTTCAGGAGGCTTGCCTCATTGGGCATAGCTTTTTCAATGTGTTTTCAAGGAGCAGCGGTAAGTGCATTCGATGACCCTGCGTTTGCTTATGAAAATTTTAACAAGGGTAATACAATTTCCCAAACACAGACGGAGACAGTTGATGAAGAGCTTACGGAAAATGAGGATGAATCGGAATTTGTTGATGATGATACATATGAAGAACCTGTTGTAACAGAGTCTGTGCCTGTTTCAGAAGAAAAGACAGATACCGAAAAGACATCTGATAAAAAGGTAAAAAAGCCTGCTACAGAGATCACTATTTACAGCTACAGACCCTCTGTTACTGTTGGGGAGACCTTTAAGATAGGATATCGCCTCAAGCCTTCGAAATCTGATGATATCGTTACTTATACCACAACAAGCAAGAAGATAGCAACGGTGGATCCTGAGGGAAATGTCACTGCTGTTGCAAAGGGAAGTGCAGTTATTACTGCGAAAACTTCATCGGGAGTTAAGGATAAGATATATCTGACTGTCAAGGAAGCCGAAAAGACCGAGGAGGACAGCAGTTCTGATGAGATCGGAGAGGATAGTGAGACTGCTGAGAGCGGAGATGTCAAGTCAACAAATATCACTTTGAAGCACAACTCCGTAACTATACTTGAAAAGGAAAAATACGCTATCATATATGAGCTTACTCCGTCAAACAGCAATGACAAGGTTACATTCCGCTCATTGAACAATTCGGTTGCTTCAGTTGATAAAAACGGTATTGTTACTGCAAAAGGTACCGGTAATACACGCATTGTATGTACCACCGAAAGCGGAAAAAAGGTCAAGCTGAATGTTACGGTTGCTGCTGTTCTTACCGATGAGGAAAAGGACAAGGCATATGAACAGAAAATTGTAAGGGAATACAATGAAAACGGTGAGCTTATTCCTTCTATGGTCAGATTCGGAGAGGAATCGGTCTCTGTACGCATCGGAGACACAGTTTCTCTTGATGCAAGAGTATATCCAGCAGGTGCGAAATACAAATATACCATTGAATCCGATGATCCCACAGTTGCTAAGGTAAACAGAAAGGGAGAGGTCACAGGTCTGAAGGAAGGCAATGCCGTTATCACCCTTACCACTGACAACGGAAAGACCGACACTGTTTTTGTTACCGTTTACGGCAAGTCCATTCACGGTATCGATGTTTCCAAATGGAACTGCGATATCGACTGGGCTGCAGTAAAAGCCACAGGCAAAGCGGGCTTTGCCATGATAAGAGCCTCCTACGGATATGAGGACGAGGACCCGAAGCTGGCGGATAATGTCCGC